>JAPLTR010000692.1 GCA_026398065.1 Verrucomicrobiota bacterium
CCCGGTGGCAAGGATGTTCGGCGCGGACCATGAACCGGAAACGTTGTTCAGGTAGTAGAGACTGGCATCGGTGCCGCTGCCATTGGACTCGACCGCAATCGCCAGGTGACCCTTGCCTGCGCTGTCCAACGCGTAACCGACACTGGAATTGATCGCATTCGTCGTGCCCGTGCGGGAATAAACCGTTTCGCCCGTCCAGGCAGTGCCATTGTAGGCATAGTGCCGAATCCGCGTGGGACGCAGGGTCGGATCGGTCAAACTGGAGTCCGAGACGCGAAACAGGATGTGGGGGCGTTCGTTCTGATCCAAATCGATTTGGGGATCGGAGAAACTGTAGTTGGTCGTGCCACCATTGTCCTCGATCTTGGTGAACGTCCACGAGGCCCCGTCGGCGCTGTAGCCGTAAACAATGGCGGCCATGATCGTCGTGCTCGGCTTGAGGAAAGGTTGGATGACGATGTGGTAGTGGCCCTGACTGTCGATCTTGAGGCCAAACCGGTCGGATAGCATCGTGAAGGCATCCGACGTCGGGTTCACATACATGTTCGGGATCGTCGCGGTGTTGGCGATGATCGTGCTGATGGTGGTCCACGTCGAGGAGGAGGATTCCCAGCGCAGGAGCTTGTAACGCGGAATGGTCTGCGTGACAGACTGGACGAAGGTGCCGTCCTTCCAGAGGACGTAGAATTTTCCGTCCGAACCGAGGGTTGTGACGGAAAAGACGTTGGAACTGCCGTCGCCATAGTCCACCAAGCCGTTGCTGAAGGTCTGACCAATGGCAGAACCAGTGAGCGAGGCCACCAGAGTCAAAACAAGCGTGAGGGCCCGAAGATGAAGAATTCGACAGTTCATAGTTAGTTCCAAAGGGAAGTGGTCTGGGCGGCGTCGGAAACAGCCAGCGCAGCTTGGTGACGGCCGGTTCGGACCCAGTAAAAATGACGTTCAATCTCATGACCAAATGCCAAGAGCGGCTTCCGGGGACCGGCAGCAAGGAGTTGGGAGAGGTTGGGCAGCGGGTGCATTGGAGCGTAGGATCAGTCGATGACCTTGAGGCGGAATTCGCCGGAGCCGCCGGTGATCGTGACGGGAACGTCGTAGATGGAGGCGCTGACGACGACCGGGGTACCGACGGTGCCGGTGACGGTACCGCCGTTGACCGCCTCGACCGCGAAGCGGGCGGCGGCGACGCCGGTGACCGCTTCGGAATACGTGACGGTGAACGTCACGGTGGCCGTGCCGTTGGCGAGGGATTGGGTGGAGGGGGTCTTGCGCACGACGGAGGCGACGGTGGGCGGCGTGGTGTCGGCCGGAGCGGTCGTGTTGAAGGTGCCGACGGACGAGTAGGCGGTGCCGGCGCTGTTGGTGGCGTAGGCGGCGAAGGAGTAGGCGCTGCTGGCCGTGAGACTGGTCACGTTCACGGTGAAGACGCCGGTGGTGCCGGAGCCAGGGACGTTGGTGACGCCGGTGCCGCTGATCTGCGGATTGCTGTTGGCGGAAGTGAGGGCGTAAACGACGCCGCGGGCGGTGACGGTGGCGCCGCCGTCAGCCGTGACGTTGCCACCGAGCGTGGCGGTGGTCGTGGCGACGCTGGCGCTGGTGGGGGTGGTGACGCTCGGGGCCACGGCGGCGGCACCGGCCTGTTTGAGATTGATCGCGCAGTGGATCATGTCCGTGGCATCAGAGGTCCACGACATCGCCACGGACGCGGCGCCCGGACGGGTGCTGGTGCGGTAGGCGGAGGTGCCGCCGCCGGTGACCGCGCCGCCTTGGGCGGACTCAATCCACTGAGCCGTGCCCACGGTAACCGCAGGGGCGGCGCTGGGTTTGAACGTATCAAACACGTCGAAGACCAGATCTCCGGCGGTACTGGTGACGGTGAGGGCGCTTCCGACGTTGGTCGAGCCGGCCGTGTTGGCGGAGAGCGGACCGCTGACGGGAGAGGATTGGCTGACGCCGGAGAATACAGACGCCGAGATGAATTTTTCGAGGCCCGTGCCCGCCGTGGACGCGTAGGTGACCACGATGTTGCCCGTGGTCCCGGTGCCGGACGTGCCGAGAGCGAGGTACCAGATGGAATCCACGCTGACAGCGCCGTCGTTCTTCAATACGGCCTGAGTCATCGCGGTGCCGCCGAAGGTGACGCCTGAGACGTTGGTGGCGCCGGTATGGGAGGCGACGACGACCAGGAGGCGGTCGGTGCCGGCCTGGGCGGTGAAACTGGCGAGGGTGCTGCTGGTGCCGTATTGGCTGGCCTGGCTGCCAAGGGGCAGGACGAGCGCGGGGGCGTAGGTGCGCGCTTCGATGCCGTTGTTGGTCGTGCCGGAGCCTTCTTGGGCGGAGTCGGTCCAGACCGCGGTGAACGTCCCCGAGGTGCCAGCGGCGACAGCCGGGGTGGTCTGGCTGTAGTGCCGGCGTTCGTTGATCTGAACATCCGAGGTGTCGATGGCCGTGCCGGTGCTGTCGAACCGACGTCCGTAGACGCCGTTGGCGTCGGCATCCTGAATGGTGGATGTCCAAGCGATGAGGAAACCGCCATCGCGGAAGCCGCTAATCGTGGAAGCGGATTGGTTGCCGAAGATGTTGGCGTTGGCCCGGGTGACGGAGCCGGCCGTGGTGCCGGCGGCGGAGTAGCGCTGGAAATAGATGTTGTTTTCGCTCGAGCCGTCCCCGTCGAGGGCGGGGTCGGTCCAGGTGACGACGAATTTCCCGTCGGGGAAACCGGCGACGCGCGGCGCGGTCTGGCCGCCGGAGGTGGTGACGACGTTGAATTCGCTGCTCACGCCGCCGCTGGAGTTGGCGGTGCGGGCGGAGATGTCGCCGCTGTTGGCATCGGTGCGCCAGACGACGATGAAGGTGCCGCCGCCGAGCGGCGCGACGTCAGGGAGCGACTGGGCGCCGGCAGTCGTCGAGTTGACGGTGAACTCGGCGGCGAGCGCGGCACCGGTGGTGCCGTTGAAGACGCGGGCGGAGATATCGTTGGAATTGTTGGGATTAACCCAGACGATGACGAAAGTGCCATCGAGGAGCGCCGCGACCCGGGACGAGGCCTGGGCGCCGGTCGTCACAGCATGGGCCGTGAGCGCGGTGCCGACGGTGCCGTCGGCCGCGACGAGGCGGTAGACAATGTCGTTGGAGTTGCTGGCGTCGGTGTAGGAGACGACAAAGCGGCCGTTGGAGAGTGCGGCGACGGAGGGGGCGAGCTGGTTGACGTTGTCGAGCGGAGAGATGCGGATCTCGGCGGTCTGGGCGGTACCGGCGGAGTTGAAGATGCGGGCATAGATGCCGCCGGCGGAGCCGGTGTCGCTGTCCTGAGCGACCGAGCGCCAGACCATGACGGTGTTGCCATTGCTCAGGCGGGCGATGGCCGGGGCGCTCTGGGCGTTGGTCGTGAAGGTGTTAACGGAGAATTCGCTGCCAAAGGCGGCGAGGTCGGTGGTCGAATCCTGCACCACCGTGTAAGTGAGGGTCTTCGAAAAGCCCTGGCCCGGGAGCGGGGCGCCCGCGGTGTCGGTCTGGTAGGTATCGTAATAGCGAACCGTGACGGTGACCGTCTGGCCGAGTGCGGGCATGGTGCCGGTGCCGAGTTTTAGAGTAGCGGTGTTGCCGGCGCTCGGGTCGGACGTCAGGGTGAACAAGTTGGCGACCGACTGGCTTTCCAGGACCCAGTAACCGCCGATCACTTCGCCGGTGTCGGTGGGCGTGAGGATCGCGACCGTCGAGGCGACGGCGGCATCCACGAAGACGCCGTAAACCGAGGAGGTAATATCGGTGGGGGCATTGTCCACCATGATGTTGGAGCCGGAGGAGGTGGCGCTGGCCGGGGCGCTGAAGAGAAACCAACTGCAGCCGATCGCGTTAGAGGTCGTGGTGTCGGCTGGCAGGCTGTCGACGAAGCGCCAGATTTTGCCGGTCACCGGAAGGTAGGTGGGGCTCTGGTTGTTGTTGACGACGGTGTAGGTCGTCCAGCTGTTGCCGCCATTGGAGCTGTATTCGTAGTGGCCGCGCGTGAGGATCCAGCCGAAACCCGGATCGGGCACGTTGTAGTAGGCGATGGTGTTGACGTCACTGCCGTACGACCAGGTGTAGCTGGTCGCGCCGGGGCGGACGAAGACGGTGGTGTTGGGAAAAGTGGACGAGAAGACGCGCGGTATTGCCGCCCGGACGTCTAACGCAGCGATCAGCAGCAATAGGGAAAGGCAGAGGGTGCGGAGGGTGAAGTTCGTCATCTCGGAGACTGTTGAGAAGAGACTATATATCGGAATGAACGTCACTTACTTGAAAAACAACGTACCCGCGACGAGAAGGGGCGGCGGACGGCCGAGCCCTGGCTGAGACGGGAACCGCAAGCAGGAAATGCATGGAAATAGTTTCAGTCGAGGACCTTAAGGCGGAATTCGCCGGAGCCGCCGGTGATCGTGACGGGGACGTCGTAGATGGAGGCGCTGACGACGACCGGGGTACCGACGGTGCCGGTGACGGTACCGCCGTTGATCGCCTCGACCGCGAAGCGGGCGGCGGCGACGCCGGTGACGGCTTCGGAGTACGTGACGGTGAAGGTCACGGTGGCCGTGCCGTTGGCGAGGGACTGGGAGGAAGGCGTCTTGCGGACGACGGAGAGGACGGTGGGGGCGGTGACATCGCTGACCGTGACCGAAATGGTGCGGGTCGCGGTGGCGGTGCCGTCGCTCACCTGAATGGTGAAGCTGTCGGAGCCGAAGTAGGCCGCGGTGGGCGTGTAGGTGAGCGTGCCGCCGGGCGTGACATCGGTGCTGCCCGACGAAGCGGTGGCGCCGGTGAGCGTAAGGGTGCCGTGGGAGGGAGCAGAGCTCTGGGTCCAGGTGAGCGTCTGGCTGGAGTCGGCGTCGTTGACGTGAAGGAGAGACTTCAGGTCGGTGGCAGAGGCGTTTTGGTTGACCGCGAGCGTGGTCGTGGCGCCCACGAAAACGGGGGCCGTGTTACCGGGCAAAAGGAACCGGGCGGAGATATCGCCGAGATTGGTGCCAGCTGCGATGCTGGCCGCAGAGGTGGTGACCCAGGTGGCGGCGAAGAGATCGCCCGGCAGCGGGGCCAGCGCAGGGTAGGCCTGGTCGTTGAGGCGGTGTTGGTTGATCTGGAATTCGGCCACGTCCACCGCGGTGCCATTGGAGGCGTAGCGGCGGCCGAAAAGGCCATTGAGATCGTAGTCGCCGTTGTCCGCGGTCCAGCCGACGACAAACCCGCCGCCGGACAGGGTCGCGATGGAGGGGCTGTAGCGGTTGCCGGTCGAGACGGTGTTGACGCGAAAGACACTGCCTTGGATGACCGCGCTGTTGTTGTAGCGGGCGGCATCGATCTGATACCGGGTCGTGCCGGAGTCGTAGGAGTCGGAGACGACGACGAAGCCGCTGGCGAGACCTGCGATGCGCGGCGGGGTACCCGCCGCCGAGACGATACCGGTGTTCACGGCGGTGCCGCCGCCGACCTTGGTGAAGACGCCGGTGGTGGCGTTGTCGATCCAGGCGACTGCGTAGCTGCCGTTGCTGAGCGCGCCGACCCCGGGATAGTAGCCCCCGGCGGAGGTGCCATCGGCGATGAGGACTTCGCTGGCGGCGGATGAGCCATCGGCGGCGTTGTACCGATGGAGGCGCACGTCGCCGTTGGCGGCGGACCAAACGACCACGAACGAGCCGTCGGTGAGCGTGGCGACGGCCGGATTGTAGTGCTCCTCGGTGCCAGCCTTGACGGAAACCTGGGAGCCGAGGGTGCCGTTGGCCTCGATGATGCGAAACGCGATGTCGTAGGTCGAACCCGACTTGGTGGCGTAGGCGACAACGAAACGTCCGGCGTTGAGCGCTGCCACGGAGGGAGTGATGTCGTCGACGGTGGTGCCGGAGTTGCTCGCAAGGAATTCGCTGCCCATGGCAGTGCCGGTGCTCGAAAGGATCTGGCCGCGGATGCTGCTGTAGGAGGTCGAACTCCGGCCCTGGCCGGCGGACTGCCAGACCACGACTGCGCTGCCCGTGCTCAGCTGGGCGATGGAGGGGGAGCTTTGCACCGAGGTCGTGTAGGTGTTGACGGCGACGTCGTTGCCGAGGCTCAGGTCGTTTGAAGTCTCGGAGACGACCGTGTAGGTGAGCGTCTTGACAAAGCCCTGGCCGGGAATCGGCAGGCCGCTGGCGTCGTTTTGATAGACGTCGTAGTAGCGGACCGTGACGGTCGGCGTCTGCCCCAGGGCCGGCATGGTGCCGGTGCCAAGCTTGAGGGTCGCGGTGTTGCCAACGGTGGTGTCGGACGTGAGGGTGAAGAGATTCGGAACGGACTGGCTTTCGAGCGCCCAGTAGCCGTTGCGCGTGTCGCCCGTATCGGTGGGTGTGAGGATGGCGAGGGTGTCGCCGGTGGCCGCGTTGGAGAAGATGGCGCTCTTGTTCGAGGTGATGTCGGTGGGAGCGTTGTCCGGGGTGATGTAGTTGAAGTTGCCGGTGGCGCTGCCGGGATTGGAAACAAGGTGCCAGTGCTCGCCGATGTTATTCGTGTAGGTCGTGTCGGCGGGCGACGTGTCGACAAAGCGCCAGATTTTTCCGGCCACAGGAACGAAGGTCTGGACGGCGGTGTTCACGGTCGTCCACGACGCGCCACCGTTGGAGCTGTACTGCACCTGACCGCGGGTGAGGGTGAAGTTGATCGGAGGCCCGACATCGTGGAACGAATAATCCTGGATGGCGGAGAGGATGCCATTGCCGCCGAAATCGCCGTTGACGATCCGCACACTATTGCTCGTGCCGCCGGGCCGGACAAAGATGGTGAATCCGGAGCCGAGGGCGTTGACCGTGCGTTGCAGACCCACGAGCACGGACGGGGTGCTCGGCGGCGTGAAGGTGAGAATGGCGTCGGTGGCGCCGTTCTTCAGGGTGCCCCCGTTGAGCACGAGCGGCGAAGTGCAGGCCATGCCATCCATGTCGGAATCGGTCCCCTGCACGGTATAGCTGAAAACGAGTGCGGTGGTGCCGCTGCCGGAGACATAGTTCGCCGTACGAGCCGTGCCGCCGATGGCCAGCGAGAGTTGCGGGGTGCCGGTGACGGTGATGGCGAGGTTGAAGTTGACCGTGAAGCTCACGGTCTGCCCGGTGAGGTAGGTCCCGTTGGCGGGCGGGGTCACGCTGGAGACCGTGGGGCCAACGGCCCGCAGTGGCGAAGCGGCGAGCGCCAGGCCCGCAATCAGGAGGGCGAACCGGAAGGCGGCGAACCAAGGGGAAGAGCGAAGGTAGGTCACAGGATTTTTAAACAATTTGAAATTAGATACTTAAACTGTGAATTATGCGACGATATTTCACCGGAGAGACGGACGACGGTGCGAAGGACGGTTAAGGACTTGGTCGAGCATTAGAGACGTGGAGGGGGTCATCGGCACCCCGTTCAAGAACTACAGGCTGGGTTTGGTTTTAGTCTCCCAATACACGGTGTGGCTGACGCGTGAGACGAAGCAAAGCCCGCCGATGACGGAGACGATCTCGTCCCAACGCAGCGGCTGCACGGTTAGTGGGGGGTTTTTGCCTGTGATCCACGGGCGGACTACTTATGGGCAATAGAGTGTCCTAACGCGACAATAAAGCGCAGGTCAGTTGCGGTTTTTGGCTTTGAAAATGTAGTCAAGCTGCTATAGGCGAATTTATCGTGATCAATCGCCGGCCGGTTGGTGATGATATACTGTTTGGCGGCGGACGATGGCGGCCAAAGCTCAGTCGAGGATACTGAGGCGGAATTCGGCGGAGCCGCCAGTGACGGTGACGGCCTCCGAGCAAGTAGCTGTGAAAGTGATGGTGGTCGTCGTATGGACGAGGGCTTGCGCCGAGGGGGCTTTGCGAACGACGGAGACGATGGTCGGTGGCGTTGTTGTCGATCATAACCGCGGATGAGGCGGCAGACGACGCTCCGGTGCCGGCGGGGTTGGTCCGGTGACGGTGAAGGTGTAGGTCGTGCCGTTGGTCAAACCGATCACGGCGACCGGAGAGGAGGTGTCGGCAAGTTGACGACTGGGCGTGGAGCACCGGGGCAGAAAAAACGGCGGCCAGTACCAAACCGAGACCGAGCACTTCACGGGGAACGGGAACTAGGGCCGGAAGTCTCCACGCCCCCGGTCGCGGCGGAGATTCATTTTATAAGTATATTATAATTAATAACTTAAGAGAATTCTTGGCGGGGTGTGGCACGGAAATCCCCCGCAGGCCAAAGGTGAGCGATTGCGGAGGGCGGTGAACGCATCACCGGCCCAATTGACCGGGGCCTTGAGCGGCGAGGCCGGTGTGACCGTTGATGACCTCGGCGGCAAACCCGAGGTCCGCAATCCTGGAGTTTCGACCGATTTTACCAGAGAGAGCGGCGGAGCTGGCCGGCGACGGAGGTTTTCCCGCGTTGACCCTCCCGGGGAGTGGTCTATCCAAACCCGTCCCACGGATGAACCGGGTCCATATCAAAACCTACGGGTGCCAGATGAACGAGCGCGACAGCGACGCGGTCGCGGCGATGCTGCGTGCCCGGGGCTATCGGATCGTGGGTGACGAGAACGACTGCGACGTGCTCCTCCTCAACACCTGTTCCGTCCGCGATGCCGCCGAGCAGAAGGCCATCGGCAAGGCGGCCAACCTGCAGGCGCGAAAGAAGAAGAACCCCGATTTCGTGCTCGGGATCCTCGGCTGCATGGCGCAGAACCGCGGCGCGTCGTTGCTCGATCAACTGCCCGACGTGGACCTGATCGTCGGGACACAGAAGTTTCACCAGGTGCCGGGATATTTGGACAACCTGCGCGCGGCCCGCGACGCCGGCACGCCCATCGGCGAGACCATTGTGGACATCGGCGAGGAGGCCGGTTCGCAGAACACCATTAAGGACCACCTTGCGCCCGAACCCGACGCGAATGGAGCGATCGAGCGCCAGGTCACGGCGTTCGTTTCGATTCAGCAGGGCTGCAACATGGACTGCGCGTTCTGCATCGTCCCGAAGACGCGGGGCGACGAGCGCTCCCGGCCGATGGACGACATCGTGGCCGAGTGCCGCGCCCTGGCCGCCCGCGGCGTGCGCGAAGTGACGCTGCTCGGTCAGATCGTCACGAGCTACGGCCGCCGCGACTACGCGCACACCGACGGCATCACGCCCTTCGTGCAGCTCTTGGAACGCGTCCATGCGATCGACGGTATCGAGCGCATCCGGTTCACGTCGCCCCACCCCCGCGGTTTCAAGGACGATCTCGTGGCCGCCTACGGCCGCCTGCCAAAACTCTGCGGCTACGTGCACCTGCCGATGCAGAGCGGGAGCAACCGCATCCTGCGCGCGATGAACCGCCCCTACACGCGCGAGCGCTACCGGGAGATCGTCGAGGCGCTGCGCGCGGTGCGCTCGGACATGTATTTTTCGACCGACGTGATCGTGGGGTTTCCGGGTGAGACCGACGAGGACTTTGCGCAGACGCGCGACCTTTTCGCCGCCTGCAACTACGACATGGCGTACGTCTTCAAGTACTCGATCCGCACCGGCACGCCCGCCGCCGAACTCGCCGACCAGGTGCCCGACGAGGTGAAGGAGGCGCGCAACCAGATCCTCCTCGATATCCTCAAGGAAAACTCCCTCCGCCGCAGCGCGCTGCTCGTCGGCACCGTCGAGGAGGTGCTCGTGGACGGCCCCGACAAGACCGGCACGCGCTTCACCGGCCGCACGCGCGGCAACCGCGTGTGCATCTTCGACGCCGACCCCCGTCTCATCGGCACGCTCGTCCCGCTCAAGATCGAGCGCGCGAGCGTGAGCACGCTGTACGGCTCGCTGGTGCTGGCGGGGGTGGAATCCTAAACTGCGCATTCGCTGGCTCGACTCTCCCCTTTTAGCTCTTAACGCTCAGCCTTTCCGATGTCCCTGACCCTCGCCACGCTCATTCCCGGTCTGCTGCTGATCGCGCTCGGCCTGCCGCTCGTGCTCAACCACTCCGGCTACGCCGCCGTGCTCAAGGGCTTTCCGCGCTCGCCGGTCGCCACCTACGTCCTCTTTGGCGTGGGGGCGGCGTGGTTTCTGTACGGAATCTGGCATCTCTCGTCGGCGGACTTCGGCGAGTACCGCAAGCTCCTCTTCGTGGCGTTTGCGGCGATCGCGGCGCTCTCGTTCAAATGCGTGCCGGATTTCCTCGCGGTGCGCGGCGGCTGTGTGGTCGTGCTGATGGGCGCCATGCCGCTGCTCGATGCCGCGTACATGGAGTACGAAAAGCCCCAGCGTCTGCTGATGGTCTCGCTGGTCTACCTCTCGCTCGCGCTCGCCATCTGGCTCGGCGCGCAGCCCTGGCGCATGCGCGACTTTCTGGGTTGGCTCTTTGCCCGTCCCGGCCGGGCCCGGGCCATCGGCGGGGCGCTCTCCGGCTACGGCGTGCTGCTCTCCATCGTCGCGTTCACCTACTGAGCCACGCCGCGATGCCTGCCGCCACCGTCCCCGTCATCCTGGTCATCGCCGGTCCCGCCGGCTCCGGCAAAAGCACGCTCTGCGACCGGCTCGTGGCGGAAAAGCCCGAGTTTGAACGCGTGGTGACGACCACCACGCGGGCGCCGCGCCCGGGCGAGATCAATGGCGTGCACTACCATTTTCTGACACCCGAGCAGTTCGACGCCGGCCTCGCGGCCGACGATTTCCTCGAATGGGCCTGGGTGCACGGCCAGCGCCGCTACGGCACGCTCAAGTCCAGTGTGCTCGAGCCGCTGGCGCGCGGGCAGAGCCTCGTGCTCAGCGTGGATGTGCAGGGCGTCGAGAGCTTCCGCCGCGCCGCCCGGGAAAACCCGCTGCTCGGGCGCCGCATGACCACGGTGTTCATCGTCGTCGACCACGACCGCCTCGTCGCGCGCATGCGCGGACGTGCGCAGGACAACGAGGCCGAGATCGCCGGGCGCATGAAGACCGCCGAGCGCGAGCTGCGCGAGGCGCACAAGTTCGATTTCGTGATCGAGAGCCGCACGCGCGACGAGGATTTCGCGGAACTGCTCTCCATCCTCGACAAGGCCCGGGCCAAGGCCGCCGCCGGCCCCGCGTGACGGGCGCTCACTGCTCCTCGACGACGTAGTGGCAGCCGCGGCTGTGGGGGTTGAGCGAGGCGGCGTGGACGACGAGGAGCGCCGTCTGGATGGCGTTGCGCAGCTCGATGCCCTCGCGCGTGAGGCGGCAGCCGCGGTAGAAGCTTTGAATCTCCTCGCGCAGTTCCAACAGGATGCGACGGGCGCGACGCAGGCGTTTCGGCGAACGCACGACACCCGCGTAGTTCCACATCGTGTTCTGCACGAGCTGCAGATCCTGGCGGATGAGCACCGGGTCGGCCTCGCGCGTGGGGCTTTCCCACGGCCGCGGGTCGGGCAGGCGAAAGTTAGCCGGGCCCGCGGCGATCTCCGCAACGTCGGCGCGCGCGGCGAATTTCGCGCCCGTGAGGCATTCGAGCAGCGAGGTGCTGGCGAGGCGGTTCGCGCCGTGGAGACCGGTGCAGGCGACCTCGCCGATGGCGGCTAGATGGCGGATGTTGGTCCGGCCGTCGAGGTCGGTGTGCACGCCGCCGCAGGCGTAGTGCGCCGCGGGCACGACGGGGATCGGCTCGCGCGTGATGTCCACGCCGAAGCTCAGGCAGCGTTCGTAGATGCTCGGGAAACGCTCGCGGATAAACTCCGGCTTCATCGCCGAGAGATCGAGGAGCGCGCAGGGTTCCCCGCTGGCGGCCAGCTCCTGCTTGATCGCGCGGGCGACGACATCGCGTGGGGCGAGCGAGCCGCGCGGGTGCACGGCGTCCATGAAGCGTTCGCCGCGGGCGTTGACGAGCACCCCGCCCTCCCCGCGCAGCGCCTCGGTCACGAGGAAACGCGGGGCGTTTTTCTTCGCGAACACCGTGGGGTGAAACTGCACGTACTCGAGGTCGATGAGGCGTGCGCCCACGCGGTAGGCCATCGCCACGCCGTGGCCCACGCTGCCGGGCTGGTTGGTCGAGTGCAGGAAAATCTGCCCGAGCCCGCCGCTCGCGAGCACGGTCTTCTTCGCCACGATCGCCACGGTCTCACCGGTGCTGGTATCCAGCACGTAGGCGCCGAAGCAGGTCAACGGCTCGTATTTGTCGGCGGGATTTTCCGAGTTGTGCGACAGCGTCAGGAGGTCGATGGCGACCCAGCCGAGACGGCGCGTGATGCGCGCCGTGGCGTCGACCTTGTGCGCCACGGCAGCGAGGATGGAGTGGCCGGTGGTGTCCTTCGCGTGGATGATCCGGCGCTCGCTGTGGCCGCCCTCGCGGGTGTAGTCGAGTGCCCCCGCCGAATCGCGGTCGAAACCGACGTTGAGCTCGTCGATGAGAAGATCTTTCACGGCGGCCGGACCCTCGCGCACGAGCTGATCGATGGCGGCCGGGTTGGACGTGCCGTCGCTCGCGTCCATGATGTCGCGGGCGAGCGAGGCGGGGTCGGGGGTCGTGTCGTAGATGATGCCGCCCTGCGCCCAGTCGCTGTTGGCGACGAGCGGTTCGGCGAGCGATAGCAGCTCCACGGCGAGCCCCGCGCGGGCCGCGTGGAGCGCGTAGGCGGAGCCGGCGAGCCCGGCGCCGATCACGAGACAGTCGGTGCGGATAATTTTCATCACTGGGAGCGTCCGCGGCCGGCCAGCAGGGTCAGACTCAGATCCGCCGAGGGCGCCGAGTGCGTGAGCGCGCCCACGCTGATCACATCCACTCCGGGCAGCGCATAGTCGCGCAACGTTTCATAGCGCACGCCGCCCGAGACCTCGACCACCGCCGCGCCGGCGATGATGGCGAGCGAACTGCGCACGAGCGCGGGCGTCATGTTGTCGAGCAGGATCACCTCGGCTCCGGCCCGCACGGCCTCCTTCACCTCGGCGAGGGTCTTGGCCTCGACTTCGATCTTGGCGAGATGCGGCGCGGCGGCGCGGCAAAGCTTCACGGCCTTGGTCAGCGAGCCCGCGGCGGCGATATGGTTGTCCTTGATGAGCACGTGCTCGCCGAGGGACGAGCGGTGATTGACGCAGCCGCCGCAGCGGACGGCGTATTTTTCGAGGGCGCGAAACCCCGGCGTGGTCTTGCGCGTATCGACGACGCGGGTGCCCGTGCCCTCGACGGCGGCGGCGAATTTCCGCGACATGGTCGCGACGCCGGAGAGGCGCTGGATGAAATTGAGGGCCGTGCGTTCGGCGGTGAGCAACGAGCCTGTCGGACCGGCCACGCGCAGCACCACGCCGCCTTTCTTCACGCGGTCGCCATCGCGGGCGGTGAGCGTGACCTTGAGGGCGGGGTCGACCTTGGCGAACACCCGCGCGGCGACCTCGAGGCCGCAGACGACGAGGTCCTGGCCGGCCTCGATGAAGGCGCGCGAGGTGTGCTTGGCCGGGAAGATGGCGCGGCTCGTCACGTCGCCGAGCCCGGCGTCTTCGTCGAGCGCGAGGTCGATCAGGTGGTCGGTGCGGGAGGTGATCATGAAAGAGAAATGGTAGATTGAAACGAGGGTCAGACGGAGGTTAGTCCCCCGGCGTGAGTTCAAACATCCGCTCGATGCAGCGGGCCGCGCGGAGGCGCAGGCCCTCGTCGAGGGTCACGATCTGGTCGGGGCGGGGCGCGCGGAGGGCGTCGCGGACTTTTTCGAGCGAGTTAAGCTTCATGTACGGGCAGAGGCGGCAGCCGCCGATGAAGTTCTTCTCCGGAGTCTCGACCTCGAGCCGGCCGACCAGGCCGCATTCGGTGAGCATCAGGAAATACGGCGCGGGCGTCGTCTTCACGTACTTCATCATCGCACCGGTGCTGCCGACGAAGTCCGCGAGCTGGGCGACCTCCTCCGTGCACTCGGGATGGGCCACGACCTTCAGGCCGGGAAACTGCGCGCGCGCCTCGGCGATCTGCGCGGGCGTGAACTGGTCGTGCACCATGCAGGTGCCGTCCGACGAGATGATCTCCTTGTCCACGCCACGGCGCTTCAGCTCGGTGCGGACGTTTTCCGCCATCAGGCGGTCGGGCACGAAAAGGATGCGGCGCGCCGGAAGCTTTTGGACGATGTCATAAACGTTGCCCGAGGTGACGCACACGTCGCTCTCGGCCTTCACGTCGGCGGTGCTGTTGATGTAGCAGACCACGGTCGCGTCGGGATAGAGCGCCTTCAGTTTCCGCACGCCGTCGCCATCGATGGAGTCGGCGAGCGAGCAACCGGAGCCACGGTCGGGCACGACCACGGTGGCATCGGGGGAGAGGATCTTGGCGGTCTCGGCCATGAACACCACGCCGGCAAACACGATCACCTTGGCCTTGGCCTGCTTGGCCATGAGGCTGAGGTGGTAGGAGTCGCCCTTGAAGTCCCCCACCCCGTAGATGATCTCCGGCTCGACGTAGGAGTGGGTGAGGATCACGGCGTCCTTTTCCTTTTTCAGCCGGTTGATTTCGAGCGTGAGGGGCGCGATTTCGCGGCAGGTGTCGAGGTTCCAGGTCCGGCCGTGCGGATCGCAGTCGACATGCAGGAGGGCACGGAGGAGGCGGTCGGCCTCGGCTTCGATTTCCGGAGAGAGAGTGGCGGTGGACATGGCGGGAACGGGGCGTGCGGAGGAACGGGAGGTGCAGCGTCGGCCAGTCGCCGGGCTTTTTCAAGCTACGGCGTTGTCATGGCTGGGGCCAGGGTCCGGAGCCGGTGACAAAAGGGTGACGCTAGTAACCGAATATTTATCTCGCTTGCGGGGTGGGGCTGGCGCGTATTTTTCCGTAGCACCCGACCGCGGGCGAGGCGCCACCCTACGCGCTTTGTCCGCGATTGTTATCACCCCAGCTTTCCTCCCCTGCCCCCGATCCGCTTCCCCGCGGAAGCCGTGCTTTGCCTAGCGCGGCGGCGATACCTCCTCACTTTTTCTCTGACCTGCTGCAAACCACCATGAAGACCCCACCCCTGCTCTCCCTCGCATTCGCGCGCCGCTGCCTGACCGCTGCGGGCGTTTTGATCCTGGCCACCCTCGCCTGCGCCCAAGCCATCTCCACCGGCACGATCGAAGGCCGCGTGTTTGACACCCGGCGCGACACCTATCTGGAGAAAGCGCGCATCACCGTGGACGGGTCGCAACTCGAAACGTTGACCGACTCCACCGGCAGCTACCGCCTCACGGGTGTCCCGGCGGGCACGGCCACGCTGAAGATTTTCTACACCGGGCTGGGTTCGCATACCGAGGTGGTCACGGTTTCTGCCGGGCAGGTCACCCAGCGTGACGTCACGATCGCCGGGATGGCCGGGCCCGACAAGGGCGCCGCGGGCGAGACCATCAAGCTCGACGCCTTCACCGTCTCGACGACCAAGGAGATGGATGGCGCAGCGCTGGCGATCAATGAACAGCGGTTTGCAAAGAACATCACCAATGTCGTCTCCGCCGACGAGTTCGGCACCATCGCCGACGGCAGCATCGGTGAATTCATGAAGTTTTTGCCGGGCATCACGAGCGACTACACGGGCGGCGACGCCCGCCGTTTCTCCATCAATGGTGTGCCCGCCGGCAATGTGCCGATCTCCATGGGCGGCTTCGATCTCGCCAGCGCCGCCGGCGCCGGCACCGGCCGGCAGATCGAACTCGACCAAGTCTCCATCGGCGGCGTCGCCCGCGTTGAGGTGAGCCGCTCGCCCACCCCCGACACCCCCGGCTCCGCCCTCGCGGGAGCGGTGAATTTCGTGCCGCGCAGCGCGTTCGAGCGCAACAAGCCGTTTTATACTTACAGCGTCGCCTGGATGATGAAGGACGCCGAACGCGCCTTTGGCCGCCGAACGCCCGGTCCCTGGTGGGGCCAGGAGAGCTACAAGATCCATCCGGCGGTCGACCTTTCGGCCATCGTGCCGGTGAACAAAAACTTCGGCTTCAGCGTCGCCACCGGCTACTCGCTGCAGTACACCCCGCAGTCCAATGTCTCCGAACAGTGGGTCGGCGCCGGCCTCGCCTCGAACGTCGCGGCCAATCTCAACACCGGTCGGCCCGCCACCACGCCGGACAAGCCCTACCTCGCCGTCTATTCCTGGCGCGACAGCGGCAAGAACACCTCCCGCCAGTCCTTCTCCACGACCATGGACTGGCGTCCGATTGGCGCGCGCTACGACCGACTGACGTTTGGCTTTTCGTACGGCATGCTGCGCGAGCAGTTCGCCACGCGCTCGCAGACCTACACCATCAACCGCGTCGCCCCGGGCGACTGGGGCCCCACCTATACGCACGGTGTCGCCAGCACGTTTCCCGCAACCGGCACCACGATCAACTCGGGCCAGTTCAGCGTCGCCAACAGCGGCCGCATCCGCCCGGGCCGCACCTTCACTCCCAGCCTGCGGTGGATTCATGACGGCCCGGTCTACAAGACCGACTCCGGCTTCGCCTACAGCAACTCCCGCATCCATTACCAGGACATCGACAAGGGCGCCTTCAACGGCGTGAACTACCAGCGCAACAACGTCAAAATCGACTTCGACGACATCTTCTACCTGCGCCCGGGCCGCATCACGATCACCGACCCCACCGGCAAAGTGGTCGATCCCACGGATCTCAACAGCTACTCCATCGTCAACGCCAACAGCAATCGCCAGAAGACCTTCGATGTCGCCCGCCAGGCCTACTACAACGTCCGGCGCGATTTCCGGTTCGGCGACTCCGTCCTGACCCTGAAGGCCGGCGCCGATCTCCGCAACAAGGTCCGCGACCTCCGCGGTCCCGCGGGCGGCCTTGAGGTCTACACCTACGTTGGCGCCGACGGCGTGGCCAGCACCACGCCGCTCAAGCAGAACGGCACGCCCAACGACGACAGTCCGGCCCGGTTCCTCGACGTGCCCTATTCGCAGCGCATCCCCGATTTCGGCATGCGCTCGTCAACAACTCGAAGATTGCGGAGGAGACCATTTCCGCCCTGTTCCTCCGCGGCGACCTCGGCTTCTTCCACAACCGTCTGCGGATTACGGGCGGCGTCCGCGCCGAGCATACCGACGTCAAAGCCGAGGGCCCGCTCAACGACCCCACGCTCAACTACCGCTACGATGCCAACGGCAAGGTGATCCGGGTGAACAACGTCATCCAGTTGCTCGATCCGGCCGGCACCATCGCGGCCGCGCAGCGCACCCTGGTCGACCGCGGCACCCATGCGAAGAAGGAGTATCTGCGGCTCTTCCCGAGCATCAATGTGAACTACGATCTCGCGGAGGGCCTGATCGCCCGCGCCTCGTACTCCCAGTCGGTGGGTCGCCCTGACTTCAACCAATACTCCGGCGGTGTCACCCTGCCCGACATCGAAAACATCACCCCCGCCTCCATCATCACGGTCAACAACGCCTCGATCAAAGCCTGGCAGGCCGAGACCTACATGGCGCGCGTGGAGTACTACTTCGGGACCGTCGGCACGCTCTCGATCGGCGGCTTCATCCGCGACTACAAGAACTTCTTTCAGAGCGTCACGAGCCTGGTCACTCCGCAATTCCTGCAGACCTACGGTCTGGATGAGTCGGAATACGGCCTGATCCGGGTGTCCACGCAGTTCAACGATCCCAACCCGATCCGTCAGCATGGCTTTGAGGTCGAATACAAGCAGGCGCTCACCTTCCTGCCCAACTGGGCCCGCGGCACGCAGATCTTTGCCAACGTCAGCTCCCAGCGCGCCAAGGGGACGGACAACCTGCAGGACATGAATCCGTTCAACGCCAACTGGGGCTTCAGCGTCTCGCGGCCGAAATGGAATCTCCGGCTCAGCGAAAACTACCGTGGCATCCAGCGTCGCGGGGTCTTCACCGGCGCGAGCATCGAGGGCGGCACCTACAACTACCGTCCGAAGCGCCTCTACGCCGATATCACCGGCGAGTACTATCTGCGCCGCACCGTCGGCCTCTTCTTCGCCTTCCGCAATATCTTCGGCGCGACGGAAGACCAGAAGACCTACGGCGCGAACACCCCGTCCTACGCCAAGTTCCGTCAGCGCGATGACTACGGCGGGTCGCTCTGGACCGCGGGCATCAAAGGCACGTTCTGAGCCCGGACCATTCGTACAGGACTGAAGTCAGTTTCAGGCGGGGTCTTCGGACCCCGCCTTTTTTGTAGGGCGTCCGTCTTGCGGACGCCGTTCGGGATATCGCGCCAAGGCGTCTGCAAGACAGACGCCCTACATGCAGAGGTGCCGGCGGCCTACTTCCGCTCCGCCGCGATCTTGGCGAGGCGCTGCTGGATCTCGCCCTCGGAGAGCCAGCGGCCGCGCACCATCACGCCGACCCGCTTCGCGACATGCCCGATGTCGGTGAGGGGGTTGGCCTCGAGCAGCACGAGGTCCGCGCGGTGGCCGGTGGCGACCAGGCCGAACCGGTCTTTCGCGCGCGACCCGAGATTTTCGCCCACGTTCTTCGTCGCCGAGCGCAGCACCTCGTAGGGGGTCATCCCGGCGGCGACGTCGGCCTGCATCTCGCGGTGGATCGAAAAGCCCGGTACACTGAATTCCTGGGGTGCATCCGTGCCAAAGAGGATCGTGACGCCGCCGTCGTTGAGCGCCTTGAGGACAACTTTGCGGTTCGCGGCGATCTGCATGGCGCGGGCCCGGTCAAAATTCTTGGCCGTCGTGCGGCGTTCGTAGCTGGCCTTCCAGCCGTCAACCACGTTGCGCGGAAGATAGTTAAGTTCCGGATACGCGTTCAGCTGCGCGGCGTCCGCGGCGCCGATGATCGTTTCCCAGAGGGGCATCGTCGGCACGACGGCGGTATGGGTGCTGCGCGTGAGCTTCACGATCTCGGCGAGCTTGGCGCGGTCGACCGGACCGCGGTCCGCCTGCAGGACCTCGATGTAGCCGTCGAGGTGGTCGACGGTCTCCTGGTGCCTTTCCAGCGCATGCACGAGGCCGACGTCCGCCGGGATGTGCCCGGCGAAACGGATGCCCACCTCGTCGGCGGTTTTCGCCATCGCGTCGTAGACGTCGCGCTTCAGCCCGGGGTGCACCTTCAGCAGGTCCCAGCCCTCGGCCTTCTGCTGCCGCACGCGCGCCTCGGCCGCGGCAGGCGAGAGCACGGCGCTGGCCCCGCTGCCGGTGAAGCTCGGGCCGGCGAGGTAGAGGGAGGGCCCGAGGATTTCGCCCGATTTGACCTTGTCTCGTAGCTCGAGCTGGCCGGGCCAGCCGAGCATGCCACGCACCGTTGTCACGCCGTTGGCCACGAAGAGAAAGTAGATGGTCTCGATGTACTCGCGCGACGAGCCGAGCGGCGGGTTGTGCCCGTGCATTTCGCCCAGGCCGGGGATGAGGTATTTGCCCGCGCCATCGATGCGCGTCGCCTCCGGCGGCACCTTCACCCGGCCGGTGGGGCCCACCTGCACAATGCGGTCGCCGGTCACCACCACGGTCTGGTGGGTGAGCACGCGCTCGATGTCCATGGGGATGACGTTGACGTCGACAAAAGCGACCGAGGGGGCCGCGGCACGCATCGTGCCGACGAGCATCAGGGCACAGCCGAGCAGTCGAAACCGGGTTTTCATGGGGAGTCCTTGCGGTGGGGGTGGAAGGGCGGGGGTGGCGCCGGCCCACCGTCAAACCCCCGCAACCGCCCGCCGTCAACCGCAACGTCGTCACCGCGAAGTAACCTTTTGGTGAAGACCCGGATTGCGCGCCACCCCGCGGGGGCTTTGTTTCTTCCCGTGAAACTGACCCCCCCTGGCTTCCGCCCCGTCCTCGCCGCGCTCGCCGGCCTCGGTGTTTTCGCCCTTTTCTCCGCCCACGCGGCCGACACGCCCGCGCCGCGCTGGTTCAAGGGCAACCTCCACACCCACTCGCTCTGGAGCGACGGCAACGACTACCCCGAGATGATCGCCGATTCGTACAAGCAGCGCGGATACCATTTTCTCGCGATGTCCGACCATAACGTTCTCGAGGAGGGTGTGAAGTGGTTCGAGCTGAAGGCCCCGACAGTCGTCAAGGGCGAGGTGGTCCAGAAAGGCGGCGGGGCCGTGCTGGAAAAATACCTTGCCCGCTTCGGTCCCGCCTGGGTCGAGCAGCGCGAGACCGGCGGCAAGAAGGAGGTGCGCCTCAAACCGCTCGCCGAGTACCGCACGCTGCTGGAGGAGTCGGGCCGGTTCCTGATGATCCCGAGCATGGAGGTGACCTCGAACTGGAAACGGCCGAAGACCGCGACCGAGCCCGAGCTGGGCGGGCCGGTGCACATGAACCTCACCAACCCCGTGGCCCACGTCGCGCCGGTCGCGGCCGACAACGCGCTTGAGATCATGCAGAAGTCCGTGGACGCCGTGCTCGCGCAACGCACCAAGTCCGGCCAGCCGATGTTTCTCCACCTCAACCACCCCAACTTCGTCTGGGGTGTCACCGCCGAGGAGCTGATGCAGGTGCACCACGAGAAGTTCTTCGAGGTCTACAACGGCCACCCCGGCGTGCACAACGACGGTGACGCCACCCGCCTCAGCATGGACGCGATGTGGGATGCCATCCTCACCCGCCGCCTCGCTGAGCTGAAGCTCGACGTCATGTACGGCATCGGCGTCGACGATTCGCACGAGTATCACCAGATGCTCCTCGGCAAGAGCAACCCCTTCCGCGGCTGGATCATGGTGCGCGCCCGCTTCCTCACGCCCGAGGCGATCGTAAACGCGATGGAGGCCGGCGATTTTTATTCGAGTTCCGGCGTGACCCTGGCCGACGTACGCCGCACGGACCGCGAGCTCGCCGTGGAAATCCAGGCCGAGCCCGGCGTGACCTACGTCACGCAGTTCATCGGCACGCGGCGCGGCTACGATCCCACCAGCCAGCTCATCCCAACCCCGGCGGGCGAGGCCGCGCGCAAGACCCTCCCGCACCGGCGCTACAGCAAGGATGTCGGTGCCGTCCTCGCCGAGGTGAAGGGCACGAAGGCCTCCTACACGCTCAAGGGCGACGAGCTCTACGTGCGCGCCAAGATCATCTCCTCGAAGATCAAATCCAACCCCGGCGTCGCCGGCGAGGTGGAGACGGCGTGGACGCAGCCGCTGGTGAATCCTGCGAAGTAATGTAGGGCGCTGTAGCAACAAGGGCGTCCGGCTTGCGGACGCCTTTGGCGCGCGGCGCACCCCGAGCGGCGTCTGCAAGACAGACGCCCTACATTTCGTTCGCTACCACACCCGCGACGCCCGCGCCTCTTCGACCTGTTTTTCGGCCACGTCGTCGAGCTCGCTGAGAAAATCTAGGCCGGTGCGGCGCTGGATTTCGTCGATGCGCGTGAGGTAGCGCTCGGGGTCGGCCCCGGCCGGCGCATCCTGCGGCACCAGAAACGCGAGGGTGCGCAGCTTTCCCTCGTTCTCGTCGATCACGATCAGGAAAAACGCCTCGGGCACGGCCACGCCGCCGCGCAGCTTTTTCGGTTGCGCGCCAAAGACCGGGCCGGTCAGCACCCAGACCTCGCTGTAGCGCGCGGGGTAGTTGGTCGCGATTTTCAGCTCCAGGTCCTTCCACAGCCCGGCGTTGAGCGCATGGAGCTGCGGCGTGATGTTGGACATCAGGAATGTTTCCTTCTGCGCCGCGGAGCCGTAGTGCGTGGCGATCGCGTAGTTCGGCGCCATGTGCCCGCGGTCATAACCGCTGCG
>JAPLTR010000441.1 GCA_026398065.1 Verrucomicrobiota bacterium
CTGGAATTCCGGCAGGCGCGCGAGCGCCGCCGCATCCTCGGTTTGCGCCGCAAGCCAGCTCGTCGTCGCCAGCAGCCAGGTCAGGGGGTGTGGTCTCATGCAGGGGTAAAAGGGACAGCCACTTTCATGCCCCCGCCGAACGCGAGGCAATCCCCGATCGTCGCGGTCTAAATTCGGCATCATTTCCCCAACCAAAGCCATTTCCGACCGCCGTCCTTTCTGCGAAACTGAACCCGTGCACCTACCCCGTCACCTCCTCCCTGCCCTGTCTCTTCTGCTTGCGGCCCTCCCCGTGGGCCGCGCCGCGGTCCAGGATCCAACCGCCGGATCCCTGAACAAACCCGAGCGCCTCGAGTGGTTTCGCGACCAGGGCTTCGGGCTCTTCATCCACTGGAATGTCGACGTCCAGCTCGGCACCGTGATCAGCCATTCGCTCGTCGGCGCCTCGGCCGACTACCAATCCCGCTACTTCAGCGAACTCCCGCGCACCTTCAATCCGCGCAAGTTCCACCCCGACGACTGGGCCGCGCTGTCCAAACTCGCGGGCATCCGCTACATGGTCCTGACCGCGAAGCACCACGCGGGCTTCTGCCTCTGGCCGACGAAGACCACCGACTTCAACGTCGCCCATACGCCCTTCCAGCGCGACATCACCGGCGAGACCATCGCCGCCTTTCGCGCGCAGGGCATCGCCCCGGGTCTCTACCACTCCCCGGACGATTTTTGGTGGCTTTGGAAAAACAACATTCCCCTCCAGCGCAACATCCCCGCCGTCCAGCCCTCGCAGAATCCCGGCCTGCTCCAGCACGACCAGGCGCAGATCCGCGAACTCCTCTCCAACTACGGCCCCATCGACGTGCTCTTTTTCGACGGCGAACCGCAGGGCCTGCGCGACGTCGCATGGCAGTTACAGCCCAATCTCGTTGTCACGCGCGGGGCCATTCCGACCCCCGAGCAGAACATCCCCGGCGTCCCGCTCGAGGGTGCGTGGGAGTCCTGCATCACCATGGGCCACGGCTGGGGCTACCAGCCCACGCTCGAGACCTACAAGTCCGGTGGTCAGTGCATCTCTCTCCTCATCGAGACCCGCGCGAAGGGCGGCAACCTCCTCCTCAACGTCGGCCCCAAGCCCGATGGCGAATGGCCCATCGAACAGGAGGAGCGGTTTCGCGAGATCGCCCTCTGGATGTTCGTCAACCAGGAGTGCATCTACGCCGTCCGCCCGTGGGTGATTACCAACGAGCGCGACATCTGGTTCACCAAGAAAAAGGACGCCGACACCCTCTACGCAATCGTCAAGCGCACCACGCCGTGGCCCGATGCCGAATGGAAGGACATTGTCCTCCACTCCGTCCGCGCCACCGCGCAGACCGAAGTCTCCATCCTCGGCCAGAACGACCAGGTCCTGGAGTACCAGCCCAACATCGTCCCGAAGACGACGTTCAAGCAGGAGGCTGACGGCCTCCACGTCCGCGCCATGCACACCCAACGCCTTCACGACGACCGGAAGTGGCCCAACCCCATCGTGCTGAAGCTCACCCACGTGCAGCCGGCCCTGGTCCCGCCCCGCGTCGACACCGCCAAGGTCCGCTTCGACGCCGCCACCCGGACCGTCGTCTGCGACGGCAAACTCCTCTCCCTCGGCGATTCTATCACCTTGGAGGTCGCCTTCGAATATCGCGACATCACTGGCCTCGATATCAACGACCGTCCCGACAAGTGGACCGCCGTCCCGGTCGGCACCCGCACCGCCACCGGCGACTTTACCGCCAGCGCCACCGGCCTCGCCCCCGGGCGGACCTACGAGTTCCGCGCCGTCGCGAAACACCCGCTCCTCTCCGTTTACGGTCGCGACCTGCGCCTGCGGGTGCCATGACCATTCTTGACCTCGCCGCTCTGCTGTGCGGCGTTGTCCGGGATGCCCGCCGCCCGTCCGTCCCCCACCCCGCCCGCCTTCGTCTCGCAGCAGGTCACCTCCGCCCGCCGGTTCTACCTCAACCTGAAGCCGCGCGCCACGCGTGACCTCACGGTGGTGTGCGGCGGCTGGGAGGAGTGTTCCGCCGACTACAGGATCGACCGCGCGACGTTCCCGTTTCTCTCCGTCGAGTTCGTCGCCAGCGGCCGCGGTGAGGTTTCCCTCAACGGCGAGACCCAGCCCCTGGAGCCCGGCACCGTCTTCACCTACGGCCCGGGTGTCGCCCAGCGCATCACCACCTCGCCGGAACAGCGGCTGGGAAAATACTTCGTCGACTTCACCGGCGACCGCGGCCGTCGCCTCCTGCGCGAAGCGGGACTGAAGCCCGGGACGGTCGTCACCCTCGGCGCGTCCACCGAGGTGCGCCATGCGTTCGACACCCTCGTGCGCCTGGCCTCCGTCCACGACCGCCAGACGGCGCACGCGTGCGCCCTCCAGCTCGAACTGCTCCTCCTCGTCATCGCCCGCGCCACCCAGCCCGGCACGCCCTCGGAGCGGCGGGCCCTCGCGACCTTCGAACGCATCCGCCAGCACCTCGACGCCCATTTTCTCGCGCTCCGCACTCTGGAGGACGCCGCCGCTGCCTGCCACGTGGATGTGTCCTATCTCTGCCGGCTCTTCCGACGTTTCCACGGCGAGAAACCCTTCCGCTACCTCCAGCGCCTCCAGATGCAGTGGGCCGCCGAGCGCCTGCACACCTCGGGGCGGCTCATCCGCGAGGTCGCGGACGAGCTGCAGATCGACCAATTCCAGTTCTCACGCACCTTCAAACGCATCCACGGCGTGTCGCCGTCGGCGTTTCTCAGCACGCGCGGGTGACCGGGCGGAATATCGCCGCGGACACCGCGACCTATTCTCCCGATTTTGTGGATTTCGCCCCGGAAATGGCCGC
>JAPLTR010000839.1 GCA_026398065.1 Verrucomicrobiota bacterium
CTTTCGCCCGAAAAACAGATTGGTTGAAAACCTGCTGTCCCTACCCTTGGCTCGCGCCGCTCTTCCTCCACGACATCCCCTATGACACTCGCCCTCCGGTCGTTCGTCTCGCTCTTTGTCAGCACTCTCTTCGCGACCGCCGCCCTGGCCCAGGACCCGATCAAGCTCGGCGAGTTCGCCTCGTTGACTGGCAAGGAGGCCGTCTTCGGCCAGAACGCCACCAAGGGCACACAGCTCGCCATCGAGGAAGTCAATGCCGCCGGCGGCGTCCTCGGCCGCAAACTCGAACTCGTTACCGAGGACAATCAGTCGAAGCCCGGCGAGTCCGCCACCGTCGTCAAGAAGCTCATCTCCCGCGACAAGGTCTCCATCGTCCTCGGCGAAATCACCTCCGGTCGCACGCTTGAGGCCGCCCCCATCTGCCAGAACGCGCGGATCCCTCTTGTCTCTCCTGGGGCCACCGCCTCCGAGGTCACGACCAAGGGCAACTACATCTTCCGCGTCTGCTTCATCGACGAGTTTCAGGGCACCGTGATGGCCAAGTTCGCCCGCGATACTCTCAAGCTCAACCGCGTCGCCATCCTCTCGTCCGTTTCCTCCGCCCAGAGCGTCGGCCTCGCCAAACATTTCCGCGAGCGCTTCACCTCCGGGGGCGGCACTATCGCCGCCGAGCCCAAGTACGGCGAGGGCGACAAGGATTTCCGCGCCCAGCTCACCGCCATCAAGGCGTCCGGAGCCGACGGTGTTTTTGTCCCCGGCTACTACGCCGAGGCCGCCCTCATCTGCAAACAGGCCCGAGACCTCGGCCTCACCGTCCCCCTCATGGGGGTCGACGGCTGGGAATCCCCCGACCTCGTCGCCATCGCCGGTGCCGCCGCCGAAGGCTGCTATCTCAGCACGCACTACTCTCCCGAGAGCAAATCTCCCGCCGTCGTCGCCTTCAACGCCCGCTTCCAAAAACGGTGGGGCATCGCCTCCAACGCCCTCTCCGTCCTCGGCTACGATTCCGCGATGCTCGCCATCGACGCCATCCGCCGCGCCGGCTCGACCGACGGGGCCAAAGTCCGCGACGCCCTTGCCGCCACGAAAAACTACCAGGCCGTCACCGGCACCATCACCTTCGACGCCCAGCGCAACCCCACCAAGTCCGCCGTCGTCCTGACCGTGAAGAACGGCAAGTTCGCCTTCGTCCAGGACGTGAATCCCTGATCCTCCCACTCTTTCTCGTTCCGCTTAATCTTTCTCCCTTTCATGAAATCCTCCCTCCGCCCTCTCCTCGCCCTCGCCGCCCTCGCGGCCTTCGCAGTCGCCCCCGCTCTCCGTGCCGCCGAACCCATCAAGGTCGGCGAATTTGCCTGCCTCACGGGCAAGGACGCCACCTTCGGCCAGTCCCAGCACAAAGGCATCCTCCTCGCCTTGGAGGAACTCAACGCCGCTGGTGGCGTCCTAGGCCGCAAGCTCGAGGTCCTCTCCGAAGACAACCAGAGCAAGTCCGGCGAGTCCGCCACCGCCGCCAAAAAGCTCCTCTCCCGTGACAAGGTGGTCGCCATCCTGGGCGAAGTCACCTCCGGCCGCTCCCTGGAAGTCGCTCCGCTCGCCCAAAGCGCGAAGATCCCGATGATCGCCACCGGCGCCACCAATCCTTCCGTCACCCAGAAGGGCGACTACGTGTTCCGCGTCTGCTTCATCGACGACTTCCAAGGGACCGTCATGGCCAAGTTCGCCCTCAATGAGCTCAAGGCCAGGAAGGTCGCCACCCTCACGAGCGTCTCCAGCGCCTACAGCGTCGGCCTCGCCAAGTTCTTCAAGGAAACCTTCACCGCTGGCGGCGGCACCATCGTCGCC
>JAPLTR010000098.1 GCA_026398065.1 Verrucomicrobiota bacterium
ACGGCGTGCTCGCCGCGCACCTCGACAAATTTCCGCCAAAACGCCGGCACGTTGCCCGCGCGCACCTCCGCCCGCACCGCGGCCTCGCGGTCCGGCAGGGAAAGTCCGTTTACTTGGAGCGCGAATTCGGTGCCGTTGGGCGCGCCCGTCGGACGCGGGGGCAACGCAATTTCCGCCGCGTAGCCACACGTCACCAGGACCAGCAGACTCCACCTGATCAGTCGAAACGGCATGGCCGACAATCTGACGCTCCGGCGCCAGATTGCGAGCCGGCGAGTGTCGCGGCTTGCCGCCCGCTGCGGCGGCCGGTTGGCTGGCGCGATGAGTTCCCCCACCCCCGCCCGCGACGTCATCCGCTGGGGCATCATCGGCTGCGGCGATGTCACCGAAGTGAAGAGCGGCCCCGGCTTCCAGAAGGCCCGCGGCTCCCGCCTCGTCGCCGTCATGCGCCGCAACGGCGCGCTCGCCGCCGACTACGCGAAACGCCACGGCGTACCCCGCTCGTACGACGACGCCCGCGCACTCGCCAACGACCACGAGGTTGACGCCGTCTATGTCGCCACGCCCCCGGGGGCGCACCTCGACGGAGCGCTCCTCACCGCCGCGGTCGGCAAGCCCTGCTACATGGAAAAACCCATGGCACGCCACACCCCGGAGTGCGACGCGATGATCGCGGCTTTTGCCGCCGCGAAACAAAAACTCTTCGTCGCCTACTACCGCCGCGCGATGCCGCGCTTCGTGAAGGTCCGAGACCTCCTCGACGGCCGCGCGATCGGCCGGCTCACGAGCATCCACTACCGGTTTGCCACCCCGACCCCGGCCAACGCCGACCCCGCGCAAAACGCCTGGCGCGTCTCCGCCGCCAACGCCGGTGGCGGCCTCCTCCTCGATGTCGGTTCGCACGTGCTCGACTTCCTGGATCATTGCGTCGGACCGCTGCAGGAGGTCCAGGGCCGCGCCGCCCGGCTTACGACCAGCGCAGAAGTAGAGGATGCCGTCGCGATGACGTTTCGCACGGCGGACGGCGCGCTGGGCTCCGCCTCATGGAATTTCGCCACGGCCGCGAAGGAAGACACGTTGGAGTTTCTCGGCACGGCCGGCCGGATTTCCTTCAACGTGTTCAACGCGGAGCCCGTCCGCCTCGAAACCGCCGGCGGCGTGGAATCGTTTGCGATTCCCAATCCCGAACACGTCGCCCAGCCGCTCATCCAGCTCATCGTCGACGAACTCCTGGGGCGCGGCAACTGCCCGAGCACGGGCGAATCCGCGCGGCGCACGACGGTCGTGATGGACCGGGTGCTCGACGCGTACTACGGGGGACGAGGCGACAAGTTTTGGGAACGCCCCGCCACCTGGCCGGGACGGATCTAGGCCGCGGCGCGCGGGATCACCGCGGCAAACACCGCGAAGAAGTGGCAGACGCTGCCGCCCAGCACGAAGAGATGCCACACCGCGTGATGATACGGCAGCCGCTTCCAGAGGTAGAAGACCGTCCCCGCAGTGTACGAAACTCCCCCCGCGACCAGCAGCCACAGCGCCGAGGCCGGCATCGCGGCCTGCATCGGCCGCAGCGCGAGCAGCACGAGCCACCCCATCCCGACGTAGAGCAGCGTCGAACCGAGCCGGAACCGGCCGGTGAACCAAAATTTCAAGGCGACCCCGGCCACCGCCAGCGCCCAGATCACACCGAAGAGGCTCCAGCCCCACGGCCCGCGCAGATTCACGAGGAGAAACGGCGTGTAGCTTCCCGCGATCAGGAGGAAGATCGAGGCGTGGTCGAACTTGCGCAGCAGCCGCTTCGTCGCCTCGTCGCGGAAGCAGTGGTAGAGCGTCGACGACGTGTAGAGCAGCACGAGGGTGACGCCAAAGATCGCCGTCGACGTCACGCTCCACGCGTCCGCGCGCAGGCTCGCCATGGTCACCAGTACCGCGAG
>JAPLTR010000530.1 GCA_026398065.1 Verrucomicrobiota bacterium
TCGAAACCTGCGCCGGCGGCTCCGCCCCCAAGCACGTGCAGCAGATCACCGAGGAGAATATCCAGCGCTGGGACAGCCTCGGCGAATTCTTCGCCCTTGACGCCTCATTCGAGAACCACGGCATCAAGCAGAACCACGCGAAGGCCAAGATCCTCGCCGAGACCCTCGACGCCGCGAACGGCAAGTTCCTCGAAAACGACAAGTCGCCCGCCCGCAAGGTCGGCGCCGGCATCGACAACCGCGGCAGCCACTTCTACCTCGCGCTCTACTGGGCCGAGGCGCTCGCCACGCAGCACAAGGACGAGGAACTCCACCGTCTCTTCCTCCCGATCTTCGCCGAGCTGACCGCCGCCGAGGACCAGATTGTGAAGGAACTCATCGCCGTCCAGGGCAAGCCCGCCGACATCGGCGGTTACTACCAGCCGGACGACGCCAAGGCCTCCGCGGCCCTGCGCCCGAGCCCGACCTTCAATCAGATCCTGGCCTCGGCCTGAGCCTCCGTCGTCCGGATTCATCCGGACGATGTGTAGTAATAGTATCCGGTCACCCACCCCGCTTCGGCGTGGGTCCCCCGCCAGTGAGGCGGCCCCGCGATCCGGGGCCCTTCCCCTTCCCTGCCCGGGGCCCATCCGCGGCATCGGTTTAGAACCGGGCCTTCCTGGCAGAGGTCGGATTTGGTCGGATCTACCTTGATCCACCTTGATCTGGTCGGATTTGGCCGGATTTACCCGGACATATTCCAGGCCGAGCGGACGCCCCGAGATAGCACGGTCAGCCTGACCGGGCTGGTCGGATGCGCCGCGGCCGGCCCACGCCAACGCGGTCAGGTTGACCGCGCTCCCCCCGCGCGGCTCACCACGAATGCGAAGTCTGGCGGTGGTCGGATTCACGTGGAGCAGGTCGGATTTGGCCGGATCACCCTTGATCCACCTTGATCTGGTCGGATTCGGTCGGATTTGCCCGGACCTCTTCCGGGCCGAGCGCGCGCCCCACGGTAGCACGGTCAGCCTGACCATGCTGGTCGGATGCGCCGCGGCCGGCCCACCCCAGCGCGGTCAGGCTGACCGCGCTACCCCCGCGCGGCTCACCACGAAAGCGATGTCTGGCGGTGGTCGGATTCACGTGGAGCAGGTCGGATTTGGCCGGATCCACCTTGATCCACCTTGATCTGGTCGGATTTGGTCGGATTTGGTCGGACTTGGTCGCATCGGGTCGGATCGGGCCAGAGCCCGTTCACCCCCGTCTGATCCGACACCGCCCCCGGCCGAACGTCGAAACGTTCGGCCCGGGGCGCGACTGACCGCCGGCATCTGGGTTGATCCGTGTTCATCGGGGAATGCGGGTTGAAGGCGAACCGGAAGATCGCACCTTTGATTCATTTAATCAACATTAAAGTTCTCATAAATCACATCCGCGTAAACCCGCGTCGTCGCCTGATGACGGACTTTCCCCTTCATGTTCCCGCTTCGCCCCTTCACGTTCATCGCTCAACTCCAGCCAACCCCTCCATGCTCCTGCGCCCTCTCTTCCTCGCCGCCCTCAGCGCCACGATCGCGGTCGCCGCCGATTCGCGCCTCACCAATCTGTCCGTGCGCTCAGCCGCGGGCGCCGGGTCGGAGACGCTCATCGTCGGCCTGTCGATCAGCGGGACCGGTTCCAAGAACCTGCTGCTCCGCGGCGTGGGACCGGCGCTCACGCCGTTTGGCGTCACGGGGGCCGTCAGCGATCCCCAGCTCGCGCTCTTCTCCGGTCCGACCCAGATCGATCAAAACGACAACTGGGGCGGCGGCACCGCGCTGGCCGACAGTTTCGTGGCGGCGGGCGCGTTTGCGCTACCCCCGGCGTCGCGCGACGCCGCGTTGCTGAAGGCGCTTCAGCCCGGATCCTACTACGCGCAGCTCGTCGCGGCGAGCGGCCCCGGCATCGCTCTCGTGGAGTGCTACGACCTGGATTCCGCCACTTCGACCGCGTCCTTCTCCAATGTCTCGGCCCGGAGCGTGGCGGGCAGCGGGGCCAACGTGCTCACCGTCGGTTTCGCCATTGCGGGCCGCGACCCCAAACCCGTCCTGATCCGGGGCGTCGGTCCCACGCTCGGCACCTTCGGCGTCACGGGCACACTGCCCGCCGCCCGCCTGCGGCTGTTCGACTCGGCCGGCAACGAGATCGGCAACAGCACCAACTGGACGACCGGGGTGACCCCGACGTCGCTGTTCACGTCGGTCGGTGCGTTTGCCCTGCCCGTGGCCAGCAACGACGGCGTGCTCTTCCTCGCCCTGCCCGCCGGAGCCTACACGGCCCAGGTGAGCGGTGCCGGCAGTGCCACCGGGACGGCGCTGGTCGAGGTCTATGGGGTGGACAATTCGCCCGTTTCCTTCGTCACCCTCCAACCCGTGAGCGGCACCTCACTGGGGGCGCCGTTCGATCCGGGCGCCGGCACGGCCTCCCCGGGACCCGACGTGAACCCGGCGATACGGACCCAGGCGAGACCCACCTACCCCTTTGAGCTGCGTCGCGCCAGCATCACCGGCCAGGCCTTGATCGATTTTTTCGTGAAGAGCGACGGGACCGTCGGAAATGCCGTCGCCATCCGTGCCACCGACGCGCAATTCGCCACCGCGGCGATCGCCGCGGTGCGGACCTGGACCTTTAGCCCCGGCCGGAAAAACGGTCAGCTCGCGACCGTTCACTTTCAGGTGCCGATCGTTTTTTCCCTGGATGACTGAGGGCGCGGAGCCGTGCGCCCCTCCACCGCCTACAGCTTCGGCACGCGGATCGTGCTGATCATCGCGCTGCCGCTGAGCAGGTAGATGAGGGTGAGCGGGTGCAGGAGGAGGCCGCCCACCGACCAGGCCCCGAGCCAGACGTCGCGTCCCACTTTCCCCTGGGAAAACAGCACCGCGAGCAGGCCCACGATCAGGACGCTGGTGGGGATCGGCGTGCCTTCGAAATACTTCACCTTGCCGCTCTCGTCGGAGAGGGCGTCGGCCGTGGCGTTGAAGCGCGCGAGGCGGGCGACGCCGCACACGACGAAAAACAGGAGGATCGCCACATCCCAGGCACCGCGCAGCCCCACCGCGAAGCCGACGGCCGCCGGCGCCATGCCAAAGGAAATGACGTCGGCCAGCGAATCGAGGTCCGCCCCCAACGGGGAGGAGCGATGCCGCCACCGAGCCACGCGCCCGTCGGCAAAATCGAAGACCAGGGCCACGGGCAGCAGCGCCATCGCGACGACGAGCCAGCGGGCTTCGGTCGTGACGAGATAGTTCATCGCCGCCAGCACCGACCCGGCGCCGCACAGCCCGTTCACCAGCGTGAGGAAGTCCGCCAGCACAAACGAGCGGATCATCGAGAAGGGGCGCGGCTTCCCGCCGGGTGATTCGGTGGACGACATGGCTGGCATCCTGATTGGTGTCGGGGCGCGATCAATCGTTCCGTGGCCTCGCGGCCGGCCTCCGCCCGCCGTCCCTACCTACCCTTACCCGCACGCCGCTTGGGCCGCCGCGGAGATTTCCCTGGGGGTCAGGTCGCGCTGATGGGTGGCCATCGACCAACTGTGCCCGAACGGGTCCTCCAACTGGCCGTAGCGGTCGCCCCAGAACATGTCCGTCACCGGCATCTTCACCTTCGCGCCCGCCTTGACGGCACGGGCAAACGCGGCGTCCACGTCCGGCACGAAGAGATGGATCGTCACCGGAGAGCCCTGACCGGCCTTCGGTCCAACCACCCCCATTTCCGGAAACTCGTCGTTGAGCATGAGCATTGAATCGCCGATCCGGATCGAGGCGTTGATCACTTTTCCGTCTGGGCCCGGCACGCGCGACACTTCGGTGGCCCCAAACGCGCGGACATAGAACGCGATCGCCTCGGCCGCCCCGGCGCACACGAGGTAGGGCGTCGCCGTGTGCCAGCCGTCCGGGATCGGTTTGACGGCGCGTTTCGGTTTGGAGGCGGCGGAGGATTTCTTGGGTGTTTTCATGGAAGGGAAAAAGCGGCCT
>JAPLTR010000671.1 GCA_026398065.1 Verrucomicrobiota bacterium
GGCGCTGCTCGAACAATGGCTCGCGAAGGACGACCTCGCCGGCGCGCGCTCACTGGCGGAGGAGAGCGGCTGGCTCGTCGCGGCCGACGAGACGGTCACGACCGCGGCCGATGCGCGCCGCGTGGTCGCCGCGCGCTCCGCGGGCGTGATCAACATCAAGCTGATGAAGGGCGGCCTCGCCGAGGCCCTCGACATCGTGGCGGTCGCGAAGTCGGCGGGGCTCGGCCTGATGATCGGCGGCAACGTCGAGTCGATCCTCGCGATGACGGTGTCGGCCTGTTTCGCGGCGGGGCAGGGCGGGTTCGATTTCGCGGACCTCGACACCCCGCTGTTCCTTGCGAGCAATCCCTTTGACGGCGGCTACGCGCTCGACGGAGGGAAAATCTCCGTCGCGCACGTTGCCGCGGGCCATGGCGTGACGCCGAAGGCCTGAGTTGCCTTCAAAGGACTGTCAGCGCGAGGGGCGCGAAGCGCGCCGTGGCGATCCAGCTGGATTGCTTCGGCGCCGCGCAGAGCGCGGCTTCTCGCCATGACAGAATTTGAAGGCGGGTCTTTGGGCTTAAGGCGAAACGGTCAGCACGGAGACGACCTGGGTCACGCCGTCGGTGTTGAGCGCGAGCGCGATGGCGCGGCCGATCAGGTCGATGGATTTGACCGTGCCCTTGAGGGTGACGACGCCGTTGTCGGCATCGACGTTGATCTTGAGGGCGGAGAGCTGGGAGTCGCCGACGAGCTTGGCGTTGATGACGGTGACGACCTTGGCGTTGTCGATCACGGCGCCGGTGCTGGCGGTGGCGCTGGCGGCCTTGGAGCGGACGATGCGACCGCCCTTTTCGAAGTCGGCCTTGAGGTCGGAAGGCGTGAGCTTCCACTCGGCGAGTTTGTCGGCGACGGCGTCCTTGGCGTCGATCGCCGCGTCCTTGGTTTTCTCCGCGGCGTCCTTGACGGCGGTTTCGGCCTTCTGGGCCATGGTGGGCTCACCGACCATGGGCGTGGTCTTCTTTTCGCAACCGGTGAAGGAGAGGGCGAGGATAGGGAGAACGAGGAGGAGTTTGTGGTTCATGGGCATCGAGGATTGTCCCTCAACCGACCACGGGATCGGGTGCCGGTTCGGTTTCACGGTGAACTTTTGTGGTGACGAAACGGCGTTGCGACACGCGCGCGACTCCCTTTGGCTGCGCCTCTCATGACTCCGAAGACTGCTCTCGTCACCGGCGCATCGCGCGGCATCGGCCGCGGCATCGCCCTCGAACTCGCCCGCACCGGGGCCCGCATCGCGATCAATTACGCGGGCAACGCCGAGGCCGCCGCCGAGGCGCTCGCCCTCGTGCGGGCCGCGGGCGGCGACGGCTTCATCGTGCAGGGCGACGTCGCCGTGGCGGCGGACCGCGAGCGCCTGGTCGCCGAGACGGTCGCGAAATTCGGCCGCATCGACCTGCTCGTGAACAACGCCGGGGTCGCCCCCAAGGTCCGCGCCGACCTGCTCGACGCGGGCGAGGAGAGCTTCGACCGCCTCTTCGCGATCAACCTCAAGGGGCCCTTCTTCCTCTCGCAGCTCGTCGCGAAGCAGATGCTGAAGCAGGCCCACGACGCCGAGGGCTTCCGCGGCCGCATCGTCAACATCACCTCTATCTCCGTCTACACCGCGTCGATCAACCGCGGCGACTACTGCATGGTGAAGGCCGGGCTCGCGATGATGACGAAGCTCTTCGCCGATCGCCTCGCGAACGACGGCATCAACGTCTACGAGATCCGCCCCGGCGTGATCGCGACCGACATGACGGGCGGGGTGAAGGAGAAGTACGACAAGCTCATCATCACCGACGAGCGCGGCATCACGCCGATCCGCCGCTGGGGCAAGCCCGAGGACATCGGCCGCGCCGTGCGTGCGATCGCGGAGGACCGTTTTCCGTTCTCGACCGGCGCATGCTTTGACGTGGACGGCGGGTTTCACCTGCATCGGTTGTAGGCCCACTGCGCCGCGACAATCGGCGCAACCAAGCAGAGGCTCACAGAGGAGACTGCGCATTTTTTGATGCGCATTTTTTCGCGCGGATTTGCCCAGCGCTCCGGAGGCGCCACGAGGCAAATCCAGGGCGAATATTCGCCACCGGATTGTAACGGTGATGAAGCGCCGTAATACCTACGCCACCACAACCTGTAGCGGTTGACTGCCGAAAAATCACTATCAGTAGTGGTCTTCCTGCGATTTTCGCACCTGGCGGGCGGCATTCGCTCACCGGCCTTTTCACGTCCCATTCCTTCTCTCTCCATGTCTGCGCACACCCACCCCGTCTCGCATCCGGCCAACGGCCTTCAGGACTTCATTGCGATCTCTCGCTATGCCCGTTACTCGCCCGAAAAGCGCCGCCGCGAAACCTGGGCCGAGGCCGTCGCCCGGGTCCGCAACATGCACCTCGCACACTTCTCCGAACGCTCGCTTTCGGACGCGAAACTGGTCGCATTGGAGAAGGGTGACGTGACCCGCGAGGAGCTCGCCACCATCGAGCGGCTCGGGGGCAGTTTGCACGCATCGATTCGCGCGGCCTTCGACGCCGTGGCGCGCCGCGAGGTGCTGCCCTCGATGCGGTCGCTCCAGTTTGGTGGCGAGGCGATTCTGACGAAGCATGCCCGCGTCTACAATTGCTGCTTCACCTACATCGACCGGCTGGAAGCGTTTCGCGAGACGCTCTACCTGCTGCTGTGCGGTTGCGGCGTGGGCTTCTCGGTGCAGACGCACCATGTGGCCAAGCTTCCGGCGCTGGCGCCGCGCGACGAGAGCCTGCCGCCGGTGACGCATGTCGTGGCGGACACCATCGAGGGCTGGGGCGACGCCTTCCATGCGCTGATGGCCAACGCGGTCGCCGGTCGCACCGTGCATTTCGACTATTCGCAGATCCGGCCGGAAGGCGCCCCGTTGCGCACCTCCGGCGGCAAGGCGCCCGGTTCGGCCCCGTTGTTCCACACCCTGTCGCGCGCCGAGCGGATCGTGCGGGCCGCGGCCGGTCGAAAGCTGCGCCCGATCGAGGCCTACGATATTCTCATGTGGGCGGCCAAGGCGGTGCTCTCCGGCGGCGTGCGGCGTTCGGCGACGATCTGCCTGTTTTCCGTCGACGATGCCGAGATGGTGGCGTCCAAGACCGGCAACTGGTTCGTCGACCAGCCGCAGCGCACCGCGAGCAACAACTCCGCGGTGATCGTCCGCGCCACGGCCACGCGTGCGCAGTTCGACGCGTTGTTCGAGGCGCAGAAGCAGTATGGCGAACCGGGCTTTTACTTCGTCGAGGACACGGAGTACGGGGCCAACCCCTGCGTGGAAATCGGGCTCCATCCCCGGCTCAAACTCGATCTGGCGGCCATCGCGCGGCTGCGCGAGCTCGGGCATCAGGGCGAATTACGCGTCGGCGACGAAGTGACCGGCGTGCAGTTCTGCAATCTCTCCACGATCTCGGCGGCGGCCGCGGAGACGCCGGCGGACTTCTACCGGCTGTGTGCGCACGCCGCGCTGATCGGCACGCTGCAGGCGGGCTACACCGAGTTCAACTACCTGTCGCCCGTGTCCCGGGTGATCACCGAGCGCGAGGCCCTGCTCGGGGTCTCGCTCTGTGGCATCCTTGACCGGCCGGGCGTGTTTCTCGATCCCGCGGTGCTCCGCGCCGGTGCTGCCGTGGTCAAGGCGGTCAACGCCGTGGTCGCCCGCGCCCTCGGCATCCAGCCGGCGGCTCGCACCACGTGTGTGAAACCCGAAGGCACGGCCAGTCTGCTCCTCGGCACGAGCAGCGGACTGCACCCTCATCATGCGCCGCGGTATTTCCGCCGCGTGCAGGCCAACGTCCACGACCCCGTCTACAAGCATTTCCGCAAGAGCAACCCGCATATGATCGAGCCGAGCGTCTACGATCCCAACGGGCGCACGGAAGTCATCACGTTCCCCGTCGAGGGTCCGGATTTCGGGATCTATCGCGAAGACCTTTCGGCTGTAAAGCATCTCGAGTACGTCCGTCTTGTGCAGGAAAACTGGGTCCAGGCCGGTCGTCGGCACGAACACACTTCGCCCGGTCTCCATCACAATGTATCGTGCACGATCTCCGTGCGGCCCGACGAGTGGTCCGCCGTGGCCGACTTTGTGTGGGCGCACCGCCACGCCTTTACCGGGATCGCCATGCTGCAGGACTGCGGCGACAAGGTCTACCAGCAGGCCCCCCGCGAGGGCGTCGTCACCGCGGCGGACATCGAGAAATGGAACACGCTCTGCCACCAGCCCGTCGACTACACGACGCTGGAGGAATCGGAGGATATCACCGACCTCAAGCAGGTGGTCGCCTGCGCCGGCGGGGCCTGCGAAGTCGTCTGATTGTTGGGTGCGGGCAGGGAGGTGGGAAGCAGCGGGGGAGGCTTGCGAAAGGCGGCCTCCCCGCTACGGTTTGCCCGCCATGAAAAAACTTATCACCCTCATTAGTTCCCTTTGCCTGGCTGTCGCGGTGTACGCGGGTTCGGGCAAGGTTCCCGACATCTCCCACGCCGACCTCCAGGCGGCGGTTGCCAAGAAAGCGGCCGTGATTCTCGACGTGAATGGCAGCGATTCATTTGCCGAGGGCCGCATCCCCGGGGCGATCGACTTCGTCGCCAATCAGAAGAAACTCGCCGCGCTCCTGCCGAAGGACAAGTCCGCCCTCGTCGTCGCGTACTGCGGCAATGAGCAGTGCACCGCCTACCAAGCCGCCGCCAGCGCCGCCGTCGCCTTGGGCTATACAAATGTGAAGCACTACGCGCCCGGCATCGACGGCTGGAAGAAATCCGGCGCCAAGGTCGAGAAGAGCTGAGCGAGGCAACCTCCCGCCGGCGATCGTCGCCGGCCGCTCCGCCCGGGCCTTGCCGCCCGGGCTTTTTCATGCCCCGGCCCCGTCGTTCCCGGTTCGGGTGACAGAGGTTTTGCGCCAGACTGTCCGGCGCGGACAGGTGTCGTTTCCCTCGGCCCGAGACCTAACTTCTAGGCGGTTTCCCCTTCGACTGCGACCCTACCCTCGCAGTTTCCCTGACTATCACCCTACCGTTATGAAAAACCCTGTTCTCTCCCCCGGTCGTCCTTCGGTCGGCTTCTGGCTGGCCCTTTTTGCCCTGATGCTGGGACTGTTCCCGGTCGCGGCCCACGCGCAAAATACCGGCACCATCTCGGGCCGCGTCCTCAATCAAGGCACGGGTGAATACCTCCGCAATGCGGTCGTCACCGTTCCTGGCACCAACCTTTCCGCGACCGCCGAGGCGGGCGGCGTCTATACCCTGACCGGCGTGCCGGCGGGTTCGACGCGTGTCGTCGTCACCTACGCGGGCCTCGATGCCAAGGAGCAGACGGTCAACGTCACCGCCGGCCAGACCGTGCCGCTCGACGTGACCCTCACCAGCGCCGCGTACGGCGACCAAGGGGTCGTCAAACTGGAACAGTTCGTGGTTGCCACCGAACGCGAGGGCAACGCAAAGGCCATCATGGAACAGCGCAATTCCATCGAGGCGAAGCGGGTGCTCGCGACCGACACCTTCGGCTCCATCTCCGAGGGCAACGTTGGCGAGTTCATGAAGTATCTGCCTGGTGTGATGATCGATTACACGGAGGCCGACGCCCGCTCGATCAGTCTCGGTGGCCTGGATACGAAGTACACGGCGGTCACGATTGACGGTGCGCCCGTCGCCAGCTCCGGCCTCGCCGCCGCGAGCGGCACGGGTGCGACGCGCGGTTTCGAATTCGAGCAGATCTCCATTGGCAGCATCGAGACCGTGGAACTCAGCCGCACCCCGCAGCCCGAGAATCCCGGCAGCGCGCTCGCCGGCATCGTCAATCTCCGCAGCAAGGGCGCCTTCGACATCTCCGGCAGCCGCACCATCCTCAACGCGGGTGTCGCCTACAATTCGATGAGCGGAAATCCGTTCAAGAAGCACCCGGGCTGGGACGACGAGGACCACTACCGCGTCCAGCCGAATTTTGGCGTCGAATACTCCAATGTCTTTCTCAACAAGCGCCTCGGCGTCCGCGCCGGCTACAACTACTCCTACACCTTCGCCGAGCAGAAGGCGCTGACGATCGCCTACGCGTTCGACACGAATCTCACCAACAACGCCACCGAGATCCCGCGCCTCTCGCAGATCGCCTACCGCGACTCCCCCAAGCCGACCATCCGCTACAACGCCAATCTCCGCCTCGACTATAAGATCAGTCCGGAACTCTGGGTGTCCGCCCGCGGCGAGTACAACCGCTATCAGGCCAAGTTCTTCAGCCGCGACCTGACCTATAATTTCACCACGACGGCCAACGCCCCCGGCAGTACCGCGACCCCGGCCGGCGTCGAGTACTCGCTCAGCAGCCAGACCGCGACCGTCGGCACCGTTCAGGTCAACCAAGGCGGCGGCGGCACCAACAAATACGGCGCAACCTCCAACTTCGGTCTCGGCGCTTATTTCAAGCGAGGCAATTTCCGGGCGGACGTGACGGCCAATATGTCGCGTTCGCAGACGTGGTACAAGGACCGGCAGTTCGGGTTCTTCTGGTCGATCAATCCCAGTGCGCTCGGCGGCCTCGGCCTGCGGTTCAACCGCAACGGTCCGGCCGATCCGGTAATCAGCATCACTCAGACCTCCGGTCCCGACTACCGCAATCTCGCCAACTATCCGAATGGGTTCACCGCCACGACCAATGATCGCCAGGGCGAGGACCAGCGCTGGCTGGGCAAGGCGGACATGCAGTACACGATGCCACGCCAGATCCCGATCATCTTCAAGTTCGGCGTCCATATCAACCAATGGGTCAACAACGTCGACCGCCCGATCAGCAACCGCACCTACACCCGCGTCGGCCAGGACGGCGTCGCCGCTTCCGCTGACGAGAACCTCGCGCGCTGGGCCGAGCCGTCCTACCGGATGAACTTCCTCTACGGCGGCAATATCGACGGCATGGCCAATCTCGACCGCTGGGCGCTCTATAAGGACTTTCAGGCCAATCCCTCCTATTGGACGGCCCCGACCGCGGCGCAGCTCCTCCAGGACTCGCTGCAAAACGCCCGCGACGTGAAGGAACAGGTCGACGCGATCTACGACCAGACGGTCTTCAAGATCGGCCAGCTCACGCTCGCCCCCGGTTTCCGCGTCGAGCACACCCGTGGCTCTGCTCTTGGGCCGACCGACCGTGGGGACCGCGACACGCGTCGCGTCCTCGGCCTCCCGGCCACCGGCACCATCGATACCTCGTCGCTCACCTACATCTACACGCGCTACGGCTCCGGCCGCGCCGCGGCGAATCCCGACTACACGACCTGGCTGCGGTATTTCCACAGCACCTATCGCTTCACCGACAAGCTCGTGCTCAAGGGCTCGTGGAACCAGTCCATCGCCCGCCCCGACATGAACCGCCTGATCGGTGGCCTCGTTGTCACCAACGACGACCCGAATGATCCGGCCCCCAACCGCGCCAACGCCGGCAACGCCGGACTCAAGCCCGAGCTCTCCGAGACGATCAACCTGACGCTTGAGTACTATCTGCGCGGCATCGGCCAGTTCACCGTTTCGGGCTTCCGTCGCGACTTCAAGGACCTGCTCCGCACCCGGGTCGTGACCGTGCCGGCCGGCGGCACGTGGAACGGCGAGCCGCTTCCGACTTCCGTTTCGCCCAATGAGGCCTGGGAGATCAACACCGTCGATAACATCGGCAAGTCCCACATGTCGTCGCTCGAGTTCGCGCTGACCCGCAACCTCGATTTCCTGCCGGATCCCTTCAAGAAAATCCGCGTCACGACCAACTACACCACGATGAAGTATGACAACTACGAGAACTACTTTCGCGCGCAGAATGTCGCGAACCTCAGTTGGTATATTCCGTATCGCCGTTTCAGCCTGAGCTGGAACACCAATTGGCGCCCTGGTTATCGGGTCGAAGCGCAGACCTCGAGCAATGGCTGGCCGAAGTACGTCGCCGAGAGCCTCACGCACACCATGGACTTCGGCTGGAATTTCCGCCGCAACACCTCGTTCTACATCACCGCGCGCAATATCACCAACGGCGCGCAGTCGGGTGACGAGTACCGCGACCGCTCCGATCTCCGCACCCGCTGGGTGCGCACCGGCGCGATCTGGACCACGGGCGTGCGCGCCACCTTCTAACCGGCGCGCGTCCCAGCTTCCGCGCGATCGGTTTTTTCCACGCGCCTGCATCGACCGTCGATGCAGGCGCGTTTTGCATTCCGGTCCCTCGTGCTCCAACTTCCGCTCCACCATGCCCCGCCTCTCGGTCATCCTGCCGATTCACAACGAGGCGGCCACTGTCGGCGAAATCGTGCGCCGGGTGCGCGCGAGCGGCTGGGCGCACGAGATTGTGGCGGTGGACGACGGCTCGACCGACACGACGCCCGCCATGCTCGCCGGCCTGCAGTTCACCGGCGCACCGCCGTTGACGCTGTGCCGTCATGTGCAGCGGCGCGGCAAGGGCGCCGCGATTCGCACGGGCCTCTCGGCGGTGACGGGCGACCTCGTCCTCGTGCAGGACGCCGACCTCGAATACGACCCGGCGGACTATCCGGCCCTCCTCGCGCCTTTCGCCGATCCGGCGGTTGGAGCGGTCTACGGTTCGCGCAATCTCCGGAGCAATCCGCGCTCGACCAAGGCGTTTTACTGGGGCGGGCGGTTGATCAGCACGGCGGCGAATCTGCTCTACGGGACGCGACTCACGGACATCGCCACCGGCTACAAGGTGTTTCGCGCGCCGCTGCTGCGGGCGGCGGGGCTGGCCGGGGACGGTTTCGAGTTTTGCCCGGAGGTGACCGCGCGGCTGCTGCGGCGGGGCGTGATCATCCGCGAGGTGCCGGTGAGCTATCGGCCGCGGACGTGGTCGGAGGGAAAAAAGATCCGCGCCCGCGACGGGGTGATCGCACTGTGGACGCTCCTGCGCCTGCGGGTCGGGTAGGCGTCGTTATTTCCCAAATACGTCGCGCATCGCCTGGGCCCGGGCGAGCGCGGAGCGGACTTCCGGATAGTCGGGTTGGAGGCGCAGGACCGCCTCGTAGTGCGGGATGGCTTCGCCGCCGCGCCGCAGTTCGAGGAGGGCGGTCCCGAGGTTGAAATGGGCGTCGGCGAATTCCGGACGCAGGCGCAGCGCCGCCTCGTAGTGGGGAACGGCCTCGGCCGCCCGGCCCGTTTGCGCGAGCACGTTGCCGAGATTGGCGTGGGCGTCGGCGAGGTCGGGGCGGGAGCGCAGGGCGGCTTCGTAGTGGGACGCGGCGGCGGGAAAGTCGCCGGCCTGTGCCAGGAGGTTGCCGAGGTTGTTGTGGGCGTCGGCCGAGTCGGGTCGCAGCGCGAGGGCGGCCTCGTAGTGGGCGCGGGCCTCGGCGGGTCGGCCGAGCCGGAGGAGGAGGTTGCCAAGGTTGCTGTGGGTGTCGGCGCTCGGGGCGGTCTGGAGCGCGGAGGCGTAGTGCTCGGCGGCTTCGGCGTGGCGACCGAGACGGGTGAGAACATTGCCCAGGTTGTTGTGCGCCTCGGCGGATCGCGGTTTGAGGGTGAGCGCCGCCTCATACTCGGCGATCGCCGCCTCGTCGCCCCCGGCGGCGGCGAGGACCGCGCCCAGCGTGTAGTGGGCGCGGGCGTTTTGCGGACGCTTCGCGACGGTGTCCCGCCAGAGCGAGAGCTCGCTGCGGTAGTCCTCGTTGCGCCGGACCGTGGCGATGACGCAGGCGACCGACATGCCGAGTGCGAGCCAGACAGCAGATCGCTGCAGCACGGCGTGGCCGGCGACCACCGCGAGGACCACCAGCGCGGCGAGGGGCAGATACATGCGGTGCTCGAACATCGTGTCGGCCAGCGGCACGACGCTTGAGGTGGGGGCGAGGATCGCCCAGCACCAGACGCCGAGGAATCCGAGCCAGGGTTTGCGCCAGAGCGCCCAGCCGGTGCCAGCGAGGAGCGCGGCCAGTACGAGGGCCTGGGGCCAGACGGCTCCAAAGCCACTGACGAGGACATCCCCGCCGTAGTCAAAAACGAGTGGCGTGGGCCAGACCACGAGGCGCAGGTAGTGGAGGATCGCGGCGCACTGGGTCGCCGCGTACTGCCACCACGGGATGCCGAGGCCGAAGCCGGCCGTGCCGCCGCGCGCTCCGCTTCCGAGCATCAGTCCGCCGAGCACCAGCCAGGTGGCGGCGAGGGCGAAATAGAACCCGCGACGGGCACGCCACGCCCCGGCGAAACTCCCGCTCACGAACGTGCGGTCATAGAGCAAGGCGAGCAGCGGAGCCGACACCATGACCTCCTTCGTCGCCATGCCGAGCGCACATGCGGACACGGCGGCAACCTGCCACTCGGTGGAAGCGGAAGAGTCTTTCGCGGCGGCCCGGGCCGTGGCATAGAGCGTGAAGAGATAGAAGAGCCCGACGAGCGCCTCGGCGCGCTGGACGGTGTAGGTGACGGCGGCGGTCTGCAGCGGATGGGCGATCCAGAGGACGGCGACCGCGAAGGCCGTCAGCGTCGCGTCCTCTTTGAAGCGCGCAAATCCGCCCAGCGTTCGCCGCACGAGACCGAAAAGCGCGAACGCGGCGAGGGTGTGGATGAGCAGATTGACGACGTGGTAGCTCCACACCGCGGTGCCGGTCCAGGCGTAGTTGAGGGCGAGCGTGAGGTTGACGACGGGGCGGCCCGTGACGGGGAGACCGAGGTCGACCGGTGGCGAGAGCACGGGTCCGAGCGGCCAGAGTTGGCGAATCGTCGGGTTGCCGGGAATGGTCGGCAGATCGTCGAAGACGAAAGGACCGGAGAAACTGTTGTGATAGGCCACGGCGCCCACGACCACCAGCAACACACCCGCCAGCGCGGGCGAAAACCGGCGCGGCGGGGTTGGGGTGAGGGCGGAAGCGGACACGGGACTATCTTCAACGGGCGATCATCATGAAGTCAGGCGAAAGAATTTTCGGCTGGTGACCCGCCGGGGGCCGGGCAGGTTCACGCGCATGCTGCTCACCTGCCAGGCCGGTTTCGAAGCGTTGCTCGCCCGCGAGCTGACGGAGCTGCATCATGCCGTGATCGCGGAGCAGGGGCCGGGCTGGGTGCGGACGACCTCGCCGGTCGAGGCACCGGCGCTGACGTTTCCCTGGCTCACGCTCCGGGACCCGATTGAGGTGAAGGGCGAGTCGGTAAACGCCCTCGCGTCGCGCGTGGCCGAGTTTTTTCTCACCAGTCTGCGCGGCGAGCGCATCGAGACGGCGTGGCCGAGCGTATGGCAGGGACCGCAGGAAACGGTCGGACTTGGCCGGCGGCTGTCGGCGGTGGAGTCGGCTTTTGGCGAGCTCTTGAAGAAAAAGCTGTCACGCGTGGCCAAGCTCGCCGTCGCCGATGTGCCGCGCGGCGAAGGGGCGGCGCGCGGGCTCTTTGCATACTTCGTGGATTTTGGGCGCGCCTACGTGGCGCGGGAGGCCTACGTGCATGGCCAGCGCCGCATGGCGGACGACGATCTCGCGCCGTCGCGCTCGTATCTGAAGGTCGAGGAAGCCTTCGTCGTGCTCGGCCGCGAGCCCGCCGAGGGCGAGACGGTGTGCGACCTCGGGGCGGCGCCCGGCGGTTGGAGCTACAGCGCGGCGAAACGCGGCGCGCGGGTGGTTGCGATCGACAACGGCCCGCTCAAGGGCGGCGCGTTGGACAACCCGCGCATCGAGCACCTCCGCGAGGATGCGTTCAAGTTTGCACCGCGCGCGGGCGAAAAATTCGACTGGCTGTTCTGCGACATGGTCGAGGAGCCGCACCACGTGCTCCAGCACATCGTCGCGCCCTGGCTCGCGCAGGGCTGGTGCCGGAATTTCGTGATCAACCTGAAGTTCGGCCGCGTGGACGCGGTGGGGTTGCTGCGGGAGCTGCGGCTGCCCGACTCGCCCTTTGCGAAGCATGCTCCGGGCCTGCGGGTCAGGCATCTCTATCACGACCGCGAGGAGTTCACGCTCGTGGGCTCCCGGTAGTACGAAGTGCGGACGGTTTTGTTTGGTTCGCGCGCGCAACCGTGCCAGCGTGCGGCATGGCTCACAATGCACGACTCGGTTTTCATCCCACGCCCGCGGCGCGGGCGGCGGCGGCGCGCGAGGCCGCCAGGGCCGCGTCGGGGAACCATCCGGGTGCGGCGGTGCGCGACGACCCGAAGGAACTGAAGCTTTGCGGCCTTGCCGCGGTGCAGGCCCGGTTCGCGCATAGTCCGTCGTCGATC
>JAPLTR010000221.1 GCA_026398065.1 Verrucomicrobiota bacterium
CGAAGCTCAGGGCGCTCCCGGTGGAGGCGGTGGCGCGGACAGTGTGAAATTCGATGTCCGTCGCATGATCGACCATGAAACCGGCCTGACCGGTGGCGGTGATGTCGCTGAAGCGCAGTTGCTCGATGGCCTTTTCCGGCAGGCCCTCGACGGTGGCGATCTTCTTGGCGTTGACGATGGTGATGTTGCTGTAGGCGAAATTGCGGAAGACGGGCGTGCGCCGGGAGAACGGCTCCTCCTCGGTACGGCCGTAGCGCGTGGTGATCTCAAGGGCGATCTTCAGGGCGTCCTCGATCACCCAGTTGTCGAAACGGAAGTTTTCGAGCAGGCCGCCGCGGCCGCGCTGGCTCTTGATGCGGATGCCGCACTCGGTGCCGACGGAGACACAGTTGCTGGCGGTGATGTTGCGGATGCCGCCAGAGGTCTCGCTGCCGATGACGACGGCGCCGTGGCCCTGGAACATCACGCAGTTGGTGACGGTGACGAACTCGGTGGGGCGGTTGGTGCGGAGACCGTCGTTGTCGCGGCCGGACTTGATGACGATGCAGTCGTCGCTGGTGTTGAAGTAGCAGTCGGAGATGCGGACGTTGCGGCAGGAGTCGACGTCGATGCCGTCGCCATTGGGACCCTCGCCCTCGGCGGAGTGCTGGCCCTCGGGGTCGGCGGAGACGAAGCGCACGCCGCGGACCACGATGTCGTCGGAGTAAACGGGGTGGAGCATCCACATGGGGGACTTGAAGAGGGTGACGTCCTCGACGACGATGTTCTTGCAGTTGTAGAGGCCGATGAGGGAGGGGCGGAGAAACTTGGCGGCTTGGGTAAAGTCGGCGGCGGTGAGGTTCTCGCCGGCTTCGATGCGCGTGTAGAGCTTGCGCCAGGCGGCCTGGTTGGCGGCGGCGTCCTCGCCGGGAGGGGACTTGCGGCCGCGGCTGTTGGAGCGCCACCACCAGTTACAACCCTGGCCGTTGATGGTGCCGCGGCCGGTGATGGCGATGTTGTGCTTGCCATCGGCGTAGATGAGGGAGGCGTGGGTGTAGACGTTGGTGCACTCCCAGCGGGACTTCACGATGGGCGAGTCGGCCGGGTCGCCGCTGTAAAGGAGCTCGGAGCCGGCGTCGAAGTGGAGCGTCTGGTTGCTCTCCGGCATGATGGAGCCGGTGAGGTATTTGCCGGCGGGGAAAAGGATCGTGCCGCCGCCGGCCTCGGCGCAGGCGGCGATGGCCGCGGCGATGGCGGCGGTGTTCTTGGTCTTGCCGTCCGGCACGGCACCGTAGTCGAGGACGTTGTAAACCGCAGGCCGGGACGCGGCGAGGAGGGCGGAGGCAAACATGAGGAAGAGCAGGGGCAGGGTGAGGCGGCGGGTCGGGCTCATGGAAAAAAGGAAGTGCGCGGCGAGAGGGAGGAGGCGGCATCGCGCGGGAGGTGCGACGCGGAGGTTGGGCGAGGAGGGGGCGGAGGTGGACCTTCAAGGAGGACACGTGTCCGCGTCAAGGCTGGATTGCCGGAATGACGTCACCGCGACGGGCCGGAGAAGCGTCGGGGGAGGAGGGCACGTGAGCAATGGAGTGGTTCACCCCATGGTGGGGGTTGCGCGAATCGGCGATGCTGGGGCGAACCCGCCGCAGCCGGCGCACTCGACCCATCCTAGATCCCCTCTCCCATGAATTCGAAACTGACCGAGCTGTTTTCTATGCGCTCCCCCGTGCCGGGCCGGAGCCCTCGCTCGCGGTCCGGGGCAGGCGCGGTGGTCGTGCTCGCCTTGGGTCTCACGCTTCGGCTGGGGGCGCAGACGGTGATTCCGGTCGTGAACTTCAGTTTTGAAACGCCGACGCCCTCGACGTTTCCGGACTACACGGTGGGAGCGACGGGATGGACGCTCACGCGGAGCGACATTCCCGCCGGGACCTTTGCGCCGACCTCCTCGGGTGTGACGCCTGCGCCGATCGACGGCAACCAGGTGGGTTACGCCAACGGGTCCGGCGGCCTGCAGCAGGTGCTCTCCACCGCGTTTGTCGCGGGCGGCACCTACACCTACTCGGTCTATATCGGGAATCGTTCCGACGGCACCGCCCCGACGGGCAACGCCACGATCGAACTGGGGTACTTTGACACGACGTTTCATCCGCTCGCGTCGCAGTCCGCCGCGCCGGCACTCGGCAATTTCGATTTCGTGAGCGGGTCCTATCTACAGATCGGCGCGCCCGACCCGGGACAGACGATCGCCCTGCGGCTGACCAACACGGCGAGCGTGCAGATCGTCTTTGATCGTGTGCAGCTCACGCTGACCTCGGTGCCGGAGCCGGCCCTCGCGGGGGCCGTGGCGGGCGCGGGCGCGCTGATGGCTGCCGGGTGGTGGCGCCGGCGAAGCCGGGCGCGGCGCACCTGAACCGCCGCGCGCGGAAACACCCCGCGGGCCGGGTCATTGACAGCACCGCGGCCGTGCGGCCATCCTGCGCGTCCGCCAACTGTCCCGCCGTGACGAAATCTGCGAAGTCCAAACCCACCCCCACGCTCCGCTCGACCGCGGATTTTGCCCGGCACGTCGGTCTCGCGCGCACGACGGTGTCCCGGGTGCTGAACGGCCAGCCGGGGCTGAAGCAGAAGACCATCGACCGAGTGCAGCGGGCGCTGGCGGAGACGGGGTTCACGCCGAACGCCCACGCGCTGCACCTGAAGGGCAAGCGCACCTCGATGGTCGGCATCTGCGTGGAGGACCTGCTCACGCCGCCCGCGGTGCGGAAGCTCGCGGCGCTCCAGAAGCTGCTGCGCGCGCGGGGATTTTCGTCGCTGATCGAGGTGTTTGCGCCGGGCACGGGCCGGGAGGTCGTGCGGCATTTTCTTTCGATGCGGGTGGAGGCGGTGGTGTTCATCGGGCATTTTCACCGCGAGGAGATCGAGGCCCGCATCGCGGAACTGATCGCGCACGGCACGCCGCATCTCGTGATTGACCACTTCGGGCTGAAGAACGCGCACACGGTTTCGCTGGACCGCGCGGCGGCGATGGAGGCCGTGGTCAACCATCTGCTCGACCTCGGACACCGCACCTTCGGCCTGCTCGGGATCGCCAAGGCGCCGACGAGCCGCTATGACCGCATGTCGGGCATCCACGCGGCGCTGCGGGCGCGGGGGATGGACTTCGACGCCTGCACG
>JAPLTR010000965.1 GCA_026398065.1 Verrucomicrobiota bacterium
CCGCGCCCGCTGGGGTGGCGACGCGTTCGTCCACGAAAAGATCGACTGCTCCGGTCCCGTCGCCCGCCTCCGCGGCGACCTGCACCATTATTCGTTCCCGACGCTTTCCTCGCACGTCGCCAAAATAAATCCCTTCGCCGACCTTTTCGTCCGCCAGCATCAGGAACGCGGCACCCGCTTTTCCGCCACCACGGCCATCCTCCGTCCCTGCTGGCGATTCTTCCGCGCCTATGTCGTGAAACGCGGTTTCCTCGACGGCTACCCGGGCTTCTACATCGCCCACGCCACCGCCTTCTCCGCCTTCGTCCGCTACAGCCGCCTCTACGAGTTGGAAAACAAACGCGATCCCCGTGTCTGACCGCCGCGTCGGCCGCCTGCTTGCAGACGCGCCATCGCCGAGTGACCTTGGTTAACCAATCCCGTGCCCGATCAACCGCACCAGTTCAGCAAACTCGCCGAGGAACTCGTCGGCGACTTCCGCGGCGTCGTCTTCGACGACCCCCGCCGCGCGGTGAAGCGGCCGACGAAGGGTCTCCATGCCCTCATCGAGGAGCTACTGATCCAAAATCAGATCGGTCGGCCCTCAGCGGAACAGACGATCCGCGACCAGTGGCCCGCCCTCGTGGGCACCGCCAACGCGAGCTACTCGCACGCCGCCCGGATCGAACGCGGTCGCCTCATCGTCCTCGCCGCTCATTCCGTGGTCCGCAACGAAATCTTCCACCATCGCGACGAAATCGTCGCCCGCATCCGCAAACTCCCCGGCTGCGAAACCATCAAGTCCCTCAATATTCGCGCGGGGTAACCCCACCGCTCCGTGTGGATTTGGGAAAGCCCCTTTGCGAGATGGGGGCTGTCGTCTTGGCTCGCCCGACCGATGCGCGCGACTGGCGCGTTCAGTCAATCTTGTCGCATCTCGGGTCAATGCCGCCGACAGACGGTTCGGTTAGGATGATCGTCTCAACTCACTCATCCAATCTTCAACTTCGTCTCCCGTGAAATCCACCACTTCCCCGCTGAAACTGACCACCGTAGCCGGCCTTGGCCTGATCGTCTTGGGCATCGGACTCAACGTCCCATTCGCGATCCTCGGCGCAACCTTCGGCTATCCCGACATCCTGCGCCAGCCGGCGGCAGTGCACAGCGCCGGGAGCGGCACCCCGAGCGCCTCGCATAATACATCACACTGCGCATGAGCGTGGTCGTGAGCATGGACACCTGCTTGGTCGAAAAAGTGAGCCCACCCCGGACCGCGACCATGCGTTTGTGCACCCCTCCCCCCTCGGCTTCGCCCTTGCGCAATCCCGACACATTCCCGCATCTCGATGCCCAACAAACGCCTGCCCTCATTCCCCGCCTCCCCCCTTCTCCGTCTACGCAATCTCACCACCGCCCTCGGGTTTCTCCCCTAAATTTACGCTTGCGCGCGCCCCCTGCTTTTCGAATGCTGGCGGCTTGCGTTAGTGGAAGTCCGTCGGTTGCGGGCCTCCACCATGACTGGTTCGGCACTCCGCCGGATTGTAACGGTGACGCCGGCTGAGCCCGAATTTATCTTCGGTCGAGGCGGGTGGCACGGTTCCCGCAAGGAACCCTACAGTCGTGAATTAAACCACCAAACCATGTCCACTACAGTCGTAAAACCCGAAATCATCGCAGCCTATAAAACTCACGAGAAGGATACCGGTTCGTCCGAAGTCCAGATCGCGCTCCTGACCGCCCGGATCAATCACTTGACCGAGCACTTGCGCACGCATCGCAAAGACTTCCACAGCCGCCGCGGCCTCCTGCAGATGGCTTCCCGCCGTCGCAAGCTCCTCGATTATACCAAGAAGCACGATCTTCCGAAGTATACCGAGCTGTTGCAGAAGCTGAACCTTCGCAAATAACGCTTTATCACACAGGCGATCCGATCCGCGGGTCGCCTGTTGTCTTTACCGGCACTCGTATCGAGCCGGGACATTTCTGTTTGCCGCCACGCCGGCCCCCTGATCGCAGGCCCGCCGGGCGACGACGCCAAACAGAAATCTCTCGCGCAACGTCCGAGGAGATTAAAGCGGGCTGGGGTTAACGAAACCCAGCTCACCCTTACCCCGCGGTGGCGCCCCTGCGCCGCCGCCGCTTCCGTCAACCGGGAGCCCCCGGGCCGTCACCAGCCGTGTCGCTGGCCGTTCCGTCCTATCCGCCGACACACGTCCGTATCCGAATCCGAAAGTATCCGAAAATGAATCAGAAACACAATGTCACCGTGCCCGGCCTCGGGCTCACGTTCTCCACCGGCTCCATCGCCCAGCTTGCCGGCGGCGCCGTCAATGTCCGCGTCGGCGAAACCAACGTCTTCGTCACTGCCTGCGTCGCGCAGACCATGCGCCCCGGCCAGGACTTCTTCCCTCTCACTGTCGACTACCGCGACAAGTACGCCGCCGCCGGCCGTTTCCCCGGTGGCCATTTCAAGCGCGAGGGCCGTCC
>JAPLTR010000076.1 GCA_026398065.1 Verrucomicrobiota bacterium
TCGACAGCATCCCGGCCGAGATCGTGCAGTCGCTCGAGGTGACCAAGACCTTCACGCCCGACATGGAGGCCGACGCGGTCGGCGGCGTGATCAACGTCAACACCGGCGGCACGGTGATTAAAACCGGCTACGACCAGGGCCGGCACCAGGTAACCTATAACACCTTCGACCCGCGTCCCGGCACGCGGAACAGCTTCACGCTGGCGCGGCCGTTCCGCTTCTTTTCCGGGTCGCCGGGCGGCGCGGACCGGCCCGGGGCCAAGGCGGCGGCACCCAACGTGAGCGTGATGCTCACGGCCACCTTTGACGACGCCTACAAGCTCCGCGAGCGGCTCTCCGTGCTGCGCGAATGGCCCGCGCAGGTCTCGCCGGGTCCGGCGCCGTTCACGGGCCAGGAGGTGCCGGTGCTGACGCTGCCGCTCATCGAGTCCACACTCGAACACCGTCAGCGCACGGGCCTCGTGCTCAACGCCGACGCGCGTCTTGGCGACACCGCGCTGTTCTGGCGCTCGAATTTCAACCGCGACTGGGCGAAGCGGAACCGCGATTTCAACGACACCAATCCCGCGCTGGGCACCCCGGTCGCCCTGACCCCGGCGGCGGGCACGTTCACCGGCGTGACGCAGAGCCGGCGCAACCAGCACCAGATCTCCCAGCGCGACGCGGCCAATTTCTCGTTCGGCGCGAAGGGCAAGCTCGGGCGCACCGACCTCGATGCGACGTTCGGGTATGCGCTGACCCACGAGTTCGAACCCAACACGGCGGAGACGGTCTTTCTCAGCGATCACACCTACCGCTCCAGTTACGACCTGACGCAGGACCCTTTCATTCCGGTCTATAATCAGGTCGACGAACGGAATGCCGCGGACCTCACCGCGATCTTCGATCCGGTGCGCTACCGTTTCGACTATCTGAGCGTGACGCAGGTGGACACCAAGGACGAGGAGGCGTCGGCGAAGTTCAATGCGAAGATCAACCTGGCGGACGCGGCGAAGACCGGCGACTATCTGAAGTTTGGCGGCAAGGTGCAGCAGCGCCATCGCACGGCGAACACCGACCGGGCGGTCTACGTGCCCGGCGCCACCGCCCGCGACATGACGGGCGTGGTGGGTACGCCGTACGTGGCGATGGAGACGGTCGGCTACCGGTTCGGCCCGATGCCAAACGCCGACAGCGTGGCCGGCCTGCTCGCGGCGACACCCGCGGTCTTTCGCGCCGATCCGACGCAGTCGCTCATCAATTCCAGCGGGGCGGACTACAGCATCACGGAATCGGTCTGGGCGCTCTACGGCATGGGCCGCGTGAAACGCGACCGCTGGACCGTGCTCGGGGGCGTGCGGGTGGAGGGCACGCGCGTCGTCTCGAAGGCGAACCAGATGGTGTTCGACCCGGCCGGGAAACTCCAGGGTTTCATCCCCGCCCGCGGCGACAGCGACTATATCGAGGTGCTCCCGGGCCTGCATCTCCGCTACGATCCCTCGCCCGGCCTGCTCTACCGGGCCTCGGTCACGCGGTCGCTCTCGCGTCCCGCCTACACGGACATCCCTCCGTTCCGCTCGCTGAGCTTCATCGACCACCGCAGCCGGGCCGGCGCCCCCGCGCTCAAGCCCTACCAGTCGACGAACCTCGACCTGTCGCTCGACCGCTACAGCGAGGCGGCCGGCCTGTTTTCCGCCGCGGTGTTCTACAAGAAAATCGACCACTTCATCACCGACGCGCAGTACCCCGTCACGATCGGCAACCTCGGGCAGTTCATCGAATTCAAGCGGGTCAACGGCGAGACCGCCTACGCGATGGGGCTGGAGGGCAACTGGGTGAGCCGCACCTGGAAACTGCCCGCCGGGCTGGGGCAGGGGTCGATCGAGGCGAACTACAGTTTCAACCACGGGGAGGCGCACCACCCGACGCGGCCCAACGAGACCTTTCCTCTGCCGCGGCAGGTGGACCACCAGGCGGCGGTCAAATTCCACGGCGAGCGCGGCAATTTTTCCCTCGATCTGTCGATGCGCTACCGCACGGGCTGGTGGGAGGACCTGATCGCGCGGGACTTCGACAACTACATCAAGGCCGTGTGGGACGCGGAGATCGGGACGGTTTACAAGGTCGGCAAGAACACGCGCCTCACCGCCGGCATCAGCAATCTCCTCAACGTCCCGACGCGCCACTACGCGGGCGTCGAGTCCCGCATGAACGACTACCAGCGCAGCGGCATCGATATTAACGCCGGGGTGCAGTGGAAGCTCTGAGGGCGGGCCGCGGGCGTCCAACGCGGTAGGCGGGCCGCAAGCCGCGCGCGGGGGATCGCAAGCGATGCGGGCAGTTTCGGGTGGCGGGGAGGGCGGGGGCGTGCTTTTGTGACGGCTCGCTTATGTCCGACTCCCCACAGCTCGATCTCACCCATCGTCCGCGGCGGTTGCGCCGCACCGCCAGCCTGCGCGCACTCGTCGAGGAGACGTGCCTGCGGCCGGCGGACTTCATCGCGCCGCTCTTCGTGGTCGATGGCAAACCGGCTCCCGAGGAGATCGCGTCGATGCCGGGGGTGTTTCGCCTCAGCATTGCCGACCTCGTCAAGGAGTGCCGCGCGCTCGCGAAGCTCGGCGTGCAGGGCGTGGCGCTGTTTCCCAAGCTCGACCCGAAGCTCAAGGACGACGAGGGCACGCAGGCCCTCAACGAGGAGACCCTCGTGCTCCGCGCCGTGCGCGCGGTGAAGAAGGCCGTGCCGGAGCTGACGATCATCACCGATGTCGCGCTCGATCCGTACACGAGCCACGGCCACGACGGCGTGCTCAACGCCGCGCGCAACGATGTGGAAAATGACCGGACCGTCCGTATCCTCGCCAAGATGGCGGTGCTGCAGGCGCAGGCCGGCGTCGATCTCGTCGCGCCGTCGGACATGATGGACGGCCGCGTGGGCGCGATCCGCAAGGGTCTCGACGCCGCGGGCTATACGGGCACGGGCATCATGGCCTACTCGGTGAAATACGCCTCGGCCTACTATGGGCCGTTCCGCGACGCTGTGGGCAGCGCGAAGGCCGCGGGCACGAATCTTCTCAGCAAGGCGACCTACCAGATGAACCCGGCCAACCGCCGCGAGGCGATCATCGAGGCAACGCTCGATCTCGCCGAGGGCGCGGATATCATCATGGTGAAGCCGGCGGGCCCGTACCTGGACGTGATCCGCGAGGTCCGCAACTCGACCCGCAAGCCCCTCGCGGCGTATCAGGTTTCCGGAGAATACGCGCAGCTCCACGCCGCGGCGCGGCTGGGCTGGCTGGATCTCGCCCGCACGCGTCATGAGTCGCTGCTCGCGATCAAGCGCGCCGGGGCGAACATGATCCTGACGTATTTCGCGAAGGAGATGGCGGCGGAGCTGC
>JAPLTR010000902.1 GCA_026398065.1 Verrucomicrobiota bacterium
TCTTTCGTGTTTTTCGTGGTCCATCTTTCCGCCGCTCCGGTTCTTCCGTGTCATTCCGTGTTGTTCCGTGGGCATCTCCTCTGCCTTCGTTTCGCAGCCATTCGCGCACGGCCGCACCGCGGCGAATCCAACCGCATCCAAGTAAATCCGACCAAATCCAACCTGATCGCACCGCCAGCTCTGCCACCAACGGCCACCTCGGCGTCAAAGGGATCAAGCCCCCGTTCCGGGTTTCGTGTCTTTCGTGTGTTTCGTGGTCCACCTCTCCGCCGCTCCGGTTCTTCCGTGTCGTTCCGTGTGTTCCGTGGGCCCCTCCTCGATGTTCGATTCTTTCGCGGCCCCCTTCCCTCCCCGCCCCTCCCGCCCTGCCCATCGCCGTAAATCGCCAAAGGCGGTTTGCGGTCGCCTGATTAATTGCTTTTGAATCGACCCTCCATGCCGGTCTCCACCCTCCTCCGCACCAAGCTCACCGGCATCTGCCCGCCCGCCCGCGGCGCGGTCGTCGCCGAGCTGGCGCGCGCGCAGCCGGCCCCGGTGTGGCTGGTGGTCGCGGAGGATCTCAAGACCGCTGAGCATGTCGCCGACGACCTCGCGTTTTTCCACGCGGCGTCGGGCGACCCGCGGCCGCGGCGCACCCTCGTCTTTCCCGAATCGATGCCCGACAGCCGCGACATGCGCGAGGCCTTCGCGGCGTCGAGCGACCGACTCACCGTGCTCTCGCGGCTGCGCGCCGTGCGGGGGATGACGACCACGCCGGACAGCGTCATCGTGGTCACGACCCCCGCCGCGCTGCTGCAGCCCGTACCGGCGCTGGAGGAGTTCGCCACCCGTGAGATCACGCTCACGCGCGGGCAGAAGCAGTCGTTCCAAGGTCTCCTCGAACAGCTCCAGAAACTCGACTACGACTCCGAGGCCGTGTGCGAGGCGCCGGGTCACTACGCGATCCGCGGCGGCATCATCGACCTCTATCCGGTGACGGCCAACCAGCCGTACCGCCTCGACTTCTTCGGCGACGACATCGAGGAGATCCGCGAATTCGATCCCGTCACCCAGCGCTCCGGCGCGAGCGTCGAGACCATCACCCTCTCGGCCTCGCCGCGCGTGCAGCTCGGCTCGTCGCGGATCGGCCTCGCCGACTACCTCACGCCGAGCACGCATCTCGTCTTCATCGAGCCGGCCGCGCTCGAGGAGGAGTTCAGCGCCTTTGCCCGCGAGGGCACGGATGGCCTGACGCCGTTGCTGGAAAAATGCGCCGCGGCGTTTGGCGTGAGCGACATCGACGAGGCCAGCGGGCTCTTCGACTCCGCGACGACCGAACTCACTTGGGACACCGAGAGCCTCGTCCACCACCGCAGCTATCCGGAGGACTCGCTCGTCGCGCAGGAGCGGCTGCAGGTCGAGGAGGAGGCCCGGCGGGCCTTCCTCGTGCAGGTCGCGGGCTGGCGCAAGGCCGGCTATGGCATCGTGTTTGTCGTCTCCAAGGAGGGCGAGGAACAGCGCACGCAGGAGATCCTCGATGAGGACAAGGTGCTCAAGGGCATCAAGCCCCGCTTCCTGCGCGGCACGCTCAACGAGGGCTTCCGCGTCACCTTCCGCGAAGGCACGCGGCTGTCGCTCCCCTGGGACAAGGCCGCCACGGCGGGCCTCGTGGTCGTCACCGAGACGGAGATTTTCGGCCGTCAGCGCCAGCGCCGCCCCTCGCTCAACGCCCGCGCCGTCGCCCAGCGCGCGCAGATCGACCAGCTCCTCGATTTCTCGGAGCTGGTGGAGGGCGACTTCGTCGTCCACCTCCAGCACGGCATCGCGCTGTACCGCGGTCTCACGAAACTGGATACGGCGCAGGGCATCCGCGAGGTGATCTCGCTGGAGTTCGACGACCATGTGACGCTGCACGTGCCGCTGCAGGAGTCGCACCTCATCAGCCGCTACGTCGGCCTGAGCAAGGCCAAGCCCCAGCTCGGGCGCATCGGCTCGGGCCGCTGGGAAAAGGCCCGGCAGGCGGCGGAGCGCGCGACCATCGACCTCGCGGCGGAGCTGCTGCGCATCCACGCGGCGCGCGAGGCGCAGCCGGGGTTTGCCTTTGGCGAGGACACGACGTGGCAGAAGGAGTTCGAGGCGTCGTTTCCGTTCACCGAGACGCGCGACCAGCTCAAGGCCATCACTGAGACGAAGGCCGACATGGAGCGCACGCGCCCGATGGACCGGCTGATCTGCGGCGACGTCGGCTTCGGCAAGACGGAAGTCGCCCTCCGGGCCGCTTTCAAGGCGGTCTTGAGCGGCAAACAAGTCGCCGTCCTGGTCCCCACCACCGTCCTGGCCCAACAACACGCCAACACCTTCC
>JAPLTR010000616.1 GCA_026398065.1 Verrucomicrobiota bacterium
CCGTGGAGACGCCCGGGCCGGGGCGAAAGGTTTGATCAATGGAGCCGTCGGCGTTGAGGCGCGCCAGGCCGTAGACCGGTCCGTTGTTGACGGTCACCGTGAACGGCCCGGCGACGAGGATCTTCCCGTCGGCCTGCGGAGCGACCACCGCAGGCACGACCGGAAGCGCATTCACAAACGTGGGATCGCGCACATCGGGCTGTCCGCCGGGCACGACGGTGAAGGTGCCGCCGCCGAGCGTGCCGAGGCCCACGATCCGGACGCCAATCGCGCCGACCTTGGTGGGCGTGACGCCGGGGATCACATACGTCGACTGCGTGGCGCCGGGGATATCGACCTCGTTGAGCCGCCATTGAATCGCGCCCACGCTGGCGGTGCCGGTGACGACGGTGAAATGGACGTCCTGTCCGTAGACCGCGGGGGTGTCCGACACGACGAAGGGCTGAGTATCCATGCGCGCGCGGGAGATGTTGCCGGCGAAGCCGACGCTCACCATTTCGTTTTCGCCCTGCACGACCGCGGTCGCGAGGTAGCGGAGCGGGGAGAAGTTTCCCGCCCAGCGCCCGCCGTTGGGGTCGAACACAAACGTGTCGCTGGCCGTCTCGCCGACGACGGAGGCCTCCTCGGCGTTGCGGATGGCGATGCCGCGCATGGTCTGCGTGAAGCCCGTCCCGAAGACCCAGGCGCCGGCGGGGGTCAGGCTGGCGCGCAGGCCGTTGCTGCCGGCGATAAAGGTATGGCCGGGAGAGATGGCCGCGCCCTCGATATCGGAGGTCGTGGAAATCGCCACCGGCGTGAAGGTCGTGCCATCGATGGTGGAGAACAGCGCGCCACGGGCGCCCCCGATCAGAAATTTGCCCTGCCCAAACGCGAGCGCGCGCAAAAACCCGGTGCCGAGCGCGGGCCGCGCCGCCCAGGTCGTGCCGGCGGTGGACACCAGCACGGCCCCCTGCTCGCCCACCGCGATCCAGAGGCCGTTGCCGTAGGCCACCGCGTTGAGGCGGGTGGCGGTGCCGGAGGTGCGCGGCGTCCACGTCTCGCCCTTGTCGTCCGAGGTCAGGATCGTGCCGCGGTCGCCGACCACGATGAAGCGGCCGTTGCCATAGCCGGCGCCCACGAGCCAGGCGGCGGTGCCGCTGAGGCGCGGATGCCAGACCTGGTCGTCGCCAAACGCGCCATAGTCGTAGGTGAGGAGGGTGCCCTGCTCGCCGCAGGCCACAAGCACGCGGTTGCCAAAGGCGACGCTCCAGAGGTTTTGGGTGGTGGCGCTCTGCGGGAACGGGTTCCAGGTGTCAAAGGCGCGCGCGGAGGTCGCCAGGAGAACGGCCACGAACAGGCCGATGATACGAAGCGATTTCATGCAAATGATAGACAGGCGAAAGGCGAAAGAGAGTCAGCAAGCGACATGACCATTGTGCGGGAAAAATCCACCACCGTTGGGTGTCATAAACGCGCCGCGGGAACGCGGCGCAGCCCGGGACAAACGAAGACGAGCGCCCGGAGGCGGGCGGAACGAGAGGGGACGCACCGGGAGGCGCGGCCCTGGTCCGAGGGGAAACGCGGGCTGGAAAGGCGGGTGGAGTTCGGATTTTTTCAATGGCTCATGGGCAAATCTCACTCACCTCTCCCGGGCGCCACGGCGGACGTGCGCGACGCGAAGCGGACCGGGTGGGTGCTGGCGGGACTCGCGGCCGCGGCGGTGGCGGCCTACTGGAACAGCTTTTCGGTGCCGCTGTTTTTCGACGACACGGCGTCGATCGTGAAGAACGAATCGATCCGGCAGCTCTGGCCGATCGGGCCGGTGTGGTCGCCGCCGGCCGCGGCGGGAACGGCGGGGCGGCCGCTGCTGAACCTGTCGTTTGCGCTCAACTACGCGGCGGGCGGGCTGGGGGTGTGGGGGTACCATGCGGTGAACCTGGCGATCCATGTGGCGGCGGGGTGGGTGCTGTTCGGGCTGGTGCGGCGGACCCTGTGGCAGCCGCGGCTGCGGGCGCAGTTTGGCCCGGCCGCGACGGAGCTGGCGGCGGTGGTGGCGCTGCTCTGGGTGGTGCATCCGCTGCAGACGGAGTCGGTGACCTATGTCTCGCAGCGGGCGGAGTCGCTCGTGGCGTTGTTCTATCTGCTGGCGTGGTACGCGCTGGTACGTAGTGATGATATGGATACCGGAGAGGAGGCGCGGAGACGCTGGGGTGCGGGAGCGGTGGCGGCGGTGGCGGCGGGCGTGCTCACGAAGGAGATCATCGTCACGGCGCCGGTGGTGCTGTTCCTGTATGACACCGTGTTTCTCGCGGGCTCGTGGCGCGGGGCGTGGGCGCGGCGTTAACAGGTTTACCTCGTGCTGGCGGGCACCTGGGGGCTGGTGGGCGTGCTGATGGCCGGTTCGCGGTTGCACGAACGCGGGGTGGGGTTGGGCG
>JAPLTR010000105.1 GCA_026398065.1 Verrucomicrobiota bacterium
CGATCACTTTCAACGCGGCCTGCAGATAGTCGTCTCTCATGATGTGGGAAGCCTTCCAAAGAACCCGCTCCGCGCCGCGTCGGAGTGACGGGACGCTTCGCGGTTTCATTTTTCCGATATGTTCTTGGCGAGCGGCGGTACTCTAGAAACCGGCCGCCGCGAACACGACGCCTATTCCGCCGGGCCGCCCCTGGCTGGGCCAACTCGTTCGCGGGGCACCCGCTTGGGACGATCATTCGCCCGTCCTCGCGCCCCCGCCCCGCGCCCCGCGGGGAAAACATTCCGCAAATAGTGCTCCTCACGCGCGGCGCGGTCATGCACGCTCTTCGACCAAAATGAAAAAGACCTTCCCCCTGCACGAACCCGGCAAGGCCGACGCCCGCGTGATCGACGGCATCAAGTACGACGTGCGCAAATACGTGAAGCGCGAACGCCGCAAGACCCTGCCGGAGGGGTTCAGCCAGTGGGACTTCAACTGCCGTGTCGGCGCGAACGCCGCCACCGCGGAGGCCCGGACCATCGACGATGTCGCCGGCGCGATCGACGCCGTCGCCGCCACCGGCGCGCTCGCCGTCTACATCGAGATCCTCGCCGCCGCCGGCCATCGCACGCCACGCGTCGTCGCTCCTGGCATCGCCGCGTCCCCTCCTCCCGCCGCGACGGAGCCCGCCGCCGACAGCGCGCCCCCTCCCCCCGAACCGGGCGCCGCTCAGTCCTCGTGATGCTGCCGGTGCCGGAAGGGCTTTTGCCCTTCGGCCTTCTGTTTCCAGCTCGGCTTGCTCGCGAGCGCGCTCGGTTTCTTTTCCTTCGGCGCGCTCGCCTCCTTCTCGGCCTTCAGCTTTCGGTACGCCTCAAACCGCGCCGGTAGCAGTGTGCCGTCGGCCAGCGCCACGCGCACGACGCAGCCCGGTTCGTTGTTGTGCCCGCAGTTGGTGAACCGGCACCGCAGCGCCAGCGCCTTGATGTCGGCAAACGCGTCCTCCACGCCGTCCTCCACGCCCCAGAGCTGCAGTTCGCGCATCCCCGGCGTGTCGATCACGAGGGCCCCCGAGGGCGTCTGCACGAGTTCGCGCCGCGTCGTGGTGTGCCGGCCCTTGCTGTCCTTCTCGCGCACCTCGGCCGTCGGCATCGACGCCTCCGGGTCGCGCACGAGCGCGTTGATCAGACTGGATTTCCCCACGCCCGACGAACCGATGAAGGCCACCGTGCGCCCCGGCTGCCCGTAGGTGGCCGCGAGGGCCTTCAGGCCCTTCCGCGTCGTCGTGCTCGTGATGAGCACCGGCACGCCCGGCGCCAGCACCTCGACCTCGCGCCGCACCGCCTCCGCATCGTCGCACACGTCGGACTTGTTCAGAATGACCACCGGCGCCGCCCCGCTCTCCTGCGCCGCCACGAGAAACCGCTGGATGCGCTTGGGGTTGAAGTTCCGGTCGAGCCCGCTCACGAGAAACACCGTGTCGATGTTCGCCGCCACGATCTGCTCGATCTCCTCCGAGCCCGAGGCGCGGCGGGAAAACTTCGTCCTCCGCGGCAGCACCGCATGGATGTCCGCGCGCGGCTCGCCCTCGCGGCGTTTCACCGCCACCCAGTCCCCCACCGCGGGAAACTGGTCGGGCGTCTTCGCGACGTGGAAGAATCCCCCGCCGCACTCGCCCAGCACCTCGCCGTCCGCCGTGTGCACCGCATAGAAGTTCCGCCGCAGCTCGCACACCACGCGCGCCGGCTCCCGGCCCAGCGCGGCCTGCGGCGCAAACAGCCCGGC
>JAPLTR010000122.1 GCA_026398065.1 Verrucomicrobiota bacterium
GAGGGATGTTGGGTCGAGGAATTGACCAGCACCGAGCCGTCGTCGCCGGCCTCCGCCCACGCCGCGTGCGTCTCCAGGTAAAAATGCTCCTGCCCACCGAACGAAAACTCGCCCTCCAGCCGCAGCGGGGCCGCCGCGAGCGCCGCCGCGCAATCGCCGCGCGTGAGCGTGTGGGGGTCGGTGTGATAGCTGTCCGCTGCCATCGCAGCCGGGAGGCCCACGATCGCGGGCAGCGGCTCATACTCCACCTCGACCAACGCCGCCGCCGCGCGGCAGGCCGGCAACGAATCGCCGACGACCAGCGCGACCACCTGGCCGTGAAACAGCACCGCGTCGGTCGCGAGCAACGGTTCATCGTGCTTCACGGGCCCCGTGTTGTTTTCGCCCGGGATGTCCTCCGCCAGCAGCACCGCCGCGACCCCCTCGGCGAGCCGTGCCTTGGTCGCGTCCCGCCGGAGAATCTTTGCGTGCGCGTGCGGCGACATCACCGGCCACACCTCCAGCATTGCCCGCCGTTGCGCAGTATCGTCCACATAGCGCGCCGCCCCCGTCACGTGCCCGACCGCGCTGTCGTGCCGGAGCTGGCGGGTGGCGTCCTCCACCGCCCACGGCGAACTCGCCGAAATCGTCACCGGCTCGTCGTGCACAAGACTGGTTTCACCGCTCACAAATTTCTGCCACAGCGAGACGACCAGTTCCCGTCGGTAACTCGCGCTGCTGCGCACATCGTCGATGGGCGTAAACTCACCGCGCAACACGTCCAACACCCTCGGATCGTCGAGCTTCTTCCCGATCAGCGCCGCCTCAGCCTTCAGCGCACGTTTCGTCCGTTCGGCGACGCCACCGTAGGCCAGCCGCGCGAGCCGCACGATGCCGCCCGCGTCCACCTCCACGCCAAACGCCGCCGCCACGATGCTGATATCCAGTTCCACGCGGTGAGACACCTTCACAAAGTCCGTCCGTCGAACGAGCCCCACGCCGGGAGCGCCGCGGGGAATCACGATCTCGCGGATCACCTCGTCGGGCCGCAGCACCGTCTGCCGGTAACCGGTGAAGAAATCCGCCATCGCCACCGTGCGGTCCGCCCTCGCCGACGAGAGCACGAGGGTCGCGTCGAGCGCCATGAGCACCGGCGCGCTGTCGCCGATCGGCGAGGCTGTCGCGATGTTGCCGCCGAGCGTCGCGCGGTTGCGGATCTGCCGCGCCGCAAACACCCGCAGCATCTTCGCCAGCGCGGGATACTCCCGCGCCACCGTCTCCTCCACGGCCGTGAGGGTGGCACCCGCCCCGATCCGCCAAGCGGCGGGCGTCTCGACGATGCGCGTGAGTTCGGGCACGCCTTCGGTCGAGATCAACGCCGGAAACTTCTTAAACTTCTTGTTCATTTCGACCCCGATCTCAGTCGCGCCCGCCACCAGCCGCGCCGACGGATGCGCGGTCTTCAACGCCAGCAGTTCCACCAACGACGTGGGGCGGAAGAACACTTCGCCTCCCGCCGCATAGTTGAGCGTCGTCGGTGCGGCCACCGGCTGCCCGAGTCTCGCGCGGAACGCATCGTCGCCGCCCGCCGCGCCGTCGCGGTGGGCCAGCGCCGCGGTCATCGCATCGCGGATCGGCCGGTAGCCAGTGCAGCGGCAGAGGTTGCCCGCGAGCTGGTCGTTGATGTTCGCCGACGTCTTCACGCCGGGCCGGTAGTACCCCTCGAACATCGAGACGACGAAGCCCGGCGTGCAATAGCCGCACTGCGATCCGTAGTGCTCCACCATCGCCCCCTGCACCGGATGCAGCTTTGCTTCGTGACAGCCACCGTTACCCTTGTCGCCGGCGCAGCCGCCACCGCTGCACTTGCCCGCCAGTCCCTCGACCGTCACGACCTCGCGCCCGGCAAACATCGGGAGGAGTGCAATGCAGCTGTTGATGGTCCGGTAGGTCGGCTGGCCGTGCGCGTCGTTCTCGACGAGCGCCACCGAGCACGCGCCGCAATCGCCCTCCGCACAGCCTTCCTTGCTGCCCGTCCGCCCGCTCGCACGCAGCCACTGGAGCAGTGTCGTGGTCGGCGCCACGCCCGCGACGGTGACCCGCTCGCCATTGAGCGTAAATTCAAACGAGGCCGAGGACGCCGCGGAGACAGAGGCGGCGGACGTGTTGTTCATGGTCCGTATTTACCCGCAAGTCCCGTGCCCGCAACTCAACTCTCGCGCCCCCGCCCCCCTTCGCCGGCTCACAAGGCCGCCCGATTGACGTCCTTGTAGTACAGGTAGCTCGCGGGCGTCTTCCCCATCGCGACAAACCACTGCGGGCAATACGACGCCATCCAGATCACGTCGCCTCCTCCCACCGGATACCACGAATCTTCCAACCGGTAGACTCCCTGCCCACCGAGCATGAGGAGCCCGTGCTCCATCACATGAGTTTCCACAAACGGCAGGGTCGCGCCCGGCTGGTAGGTGAAAATATTCATCGCCAGGTCAAACGCCGGCCCGTCGGGCA
>JAPLTR010000133.1 GCA_026398065.1 Verrucomicrobiota bacterium
GGGCCGGCGGCAGAAATTTCCCCCTGGGGTGACGGCACATCTTTCGCGCGGCCGCGCGCGAAACGGTCACGGCAAAGCGCCGCAAACCCCGCCCGCCGCAATTCACCTGCTTCGCGCGCGGCTCAGCCGAGCGCGGCGCGCACCGGACCGAACCGCTCCAACCCGAGCCGCATGGCATCGTCCAGTTCTTCCTGGGTGACGCCGGCTGCGGCGAGTTTCTCGGGCGTGACGGACCAGTAGCTCAGTTCCCCCGGGAGCCGGTGACCGCACCGTTCGGCGGCGCCGGCCGCGAGGTTGAGCATAAAGGCGAGGCTGTCGCCTTCGCCGGGCAGGTAATGGTCGAGGATCGCCTTGATCGTCTCCTCGGAGAAACGCCACTCCTCCAAAATGATCGCCGCGGCCTCGCAGTTGTTGAGCCCGATGAAGCCGGTCTCCCACTCCGCCAGCGGGCCGACGATCCCGCGGCCGCCGTCATAGGCGCGGTCCCGGGTCAGGCGGTCGAGCGCGATCTTGCCGATCGAGCGCAACAGGCCGGCCGTGTACGCCGCGCGGGCGTCGACGCCTGCCGGACGCGCGAGCGCCTCCATCACGAGCGCGGTGAGCAGGGAGTTCTCCCGCACCTCGGCTCCCGACACCCGGTAGCGGGTCAGGCTCGAATCCGCCACCTGGGCGATCGCCGCGAAACCCGTGAGCCGGTAGACCTCCGTGAGGCCGACGCGGGCGAGCGCCTCCTCGATCGAGGCAAACGGCGTGCCGGTGTTGTAGGCCGCGCTGTTGGAGATGCGGATGATGCGCGCCGTGATGGACGGATCGCGCTTGATGAGCCCGGTGATGTCCTCGAGTTCGGAGTCCATGTCGAGCAGCAGATGGCCGATGCGGGCCAGGATCTGCGGTGCAGACGGCATCGACTTGACGACGTGGAGCAGCGTCGCGCGGGGAACCGGAGAAGCGATCATGACAGTAAGTTATCGGCGCGGGAGGCAGGAACGTGAGCGGAAACGGGCCGGCCTCAGCCGGAAGACACCGTGCGGGCGCACCAGGCCGCCCAGCACTGGCGCAGCGCCGCCCCGAAGCGGGCCGCCTGGCCGGCGTGGTCGAGCAGCGGCGAGGCCGCGAGCGCCGCGCGCAGTCCGCTGCGCTCCGCCGCGAGGCGTGCGGGGTCCCCGGCCAGTCCGGTGGCGATCCGCACATAGTCGTCGGCGTTCTGCGCCAGCCACTCCGCCCGGCCGACGGCGGTGAGCAGGCTCGCGCCCACGCGCGACATGTGCCGGTCGCCCACGAGCGACACGACAGGCACGCCCATCCACAGCGCTTCGCAGGTGGTGGTCGTGCCGTGATAGGGAAAGGTGTCGAGCGCGATGTCCACGTCCTGATACATCGCGAGGTGCGCCTCGGTCCCGGCGGTGCGTTCGAGCAGGTCGACCCGGTCGGTCGGCAGGCCGAGCCGCCCAAACCGTTCGAAGTAGCGCGCCCGCATCGCCGGCTCGCCGAGCCCGCGGCCCTTGAGCCGCAGCCGCGCCCCGGGCACGGCCTGGAGCACGCGGCCCCAGAGCACCAGCACGCGGTCGGTGAGCTTGGCCAGATTGTTGAAACAGCCGAAGGTCACGTGGCCGCGCGCGAGGCACGGCGGCGGGGCCGGTTCCGGCGCACCGGCCAGCGGCGCATAGGACCAGGCGGTGGGCGCGAAGCGCACGAGCTTCTCGGTGGCGAACGCGTCCGCCTCGCCCACCGGGTCGGCCACCGCGTCGGTGAACCGGTAGTCCATCGCGGGCAGGCC
>JAPLTR010000300.1 GCA_026398065.1 Verrucomicrobiota bacterium
TGCCGAGACCGCCACCCTGACCCGGGGTAAAGCCGACGGCGGAAACATCCTTGATCATCGCGCCGGCGTTGGGACCACAGACATAGGGAACACTGGCCCCTTCCGGGAAATAGCTCGGGGCGTATTGAATGCCCCCGCCCACGGTATTGCCGACATAGTATTGCTCATTGAGCCGGCTAAAGCCGCCTGGGACAATGGTCGCGCCATTGATCAGATAGCGGGGATCGGTGTTGGTCGCCGTTTGGAGGGCCAGGAGCGTGTTCGCGTATTTTTGCTGCCATCCCTTGTCGCGGCCCAGCGCCGTATGGCGATAGGTGTAGGTGTAATTCTTCTGATCCTTGTACTCATAGTAACCCAGGAGCTGCTGGGTGCCGAGCCACTTGCTCCACCCCTTGTCCTGGGAGAAATCGAGCCGATACACGGCCTGGGAGCGGGTGGTGTCCCACTGCAGGGGCTTGTCCCGCAGGAAGGGTTCGCTGCTCCTCAGATAGGGCCGGCCGAAGTAGGGGTTGGGGGTGCCGTCCAGATAGACCATGTTCACATCGACCATGAGCTGGCCGACATTGCTGTTCACGCTCGCGGGGCCCATGGGCTGGTTTTCTAGGCGCTTGGAATCCTCCCGCATGAAGGTGACCTGGGTCGCCAGGGTATGCTTGGGGGTGTTGAGAATGATCTGGTCGAGCTGGGCCATGTAGGTGTTCACATTGTCCCATGCCTTGCTATTGCCCGCCAGATTGATGCTGGACCATTCGTAGATCGACCGGTTGGAGATGGGGCGGGCCACGGAATTGTAGAGCGGCTGTTGCGTGGCGCTGTAAGTTTCCGATGGGCCCGTGGTCAAAAGGCCGATCCCGGCCACCGAGGCGGCAAACGGATCGGTGGTCGCAAAGGCCCCGGCAGGAGCGGCCGCGGCGGCGTTGGTGTACCGCGCCATGGTCCAGTACGGGGCCTGGCCCGGGGCGCCAATCTGGAAGGGCGAACGCGTCTCCGAACCGCCGGTGATAAAGAGGGTCGGCGCAGCGGTATACGGCGTGGTCGAGCCGAGGACGTTGCCATTGCCGTAGACCTGCCCGTTGGCGAGGGTCACCAGGTTGGTGACCGGATTCCAGCCCGGTTTCCCCGCCTTGATCCAATCGGTGAAGTAGTCACGGGGAGTCGTAAAATTGGGCCGCACGGCCGCGTTCTTGTAGCCATACCACGAAGCCGACAGCGTGGTGTTCTTGAACGGCCGCGCCTTCACCTGCAGGCTGAGACGACGGGAGTTCTCCTCGGCGGGTTCGCGGACGAAGCCGGTGTGCTGGTTCGCGTAGCTCGCCCGCACCGCCAACACGTTCTTCAGGAGGACGCGGTTGAAATCGAGCGAGGCGCGCCAGCCGCCGTAGCTGTCGCCACGGGTTTCCACCTTGGAGAAACCACGGGTGAGGTTGGCGGTGGCAGGGACCTGGTTCACGGTGCCGGAGGCGTTGCCGAGGCCGAAGATATTGGCGTTGGGTCCGCGGCTCAGCTCGAGCGAGTCCATCCAGAGCGGATCGACGGGCACGCGACCGCTCATCGCGATATTGTTGAACGCAATGTTGGCGTTGCCGATGCCGCGTACGCGGTTGGCGTTGTTCGGATTGAGGCTCACTTGGTCGACCACGGCACCCGTGCGGTCAGTGTCGAACTGAGAGTAGGATCCGGTGCCCTCCGTGCTCGCCATGTGGTCGAACACGTCGTTGATATCGAGCATCGCAAAGTCGGTCATCTGCTCCTTGGTCATCACGGTGATCGGCTGGCCCAGGTCCTCGATCTTCGAGTTCAGGCGAGTGCCCGACATCGTGTTCGAGGCAAAGTAGCCCTTGTCGTCGGCGACGACTTCGAACGGCGAGAGTGCGACGACCTCCTCGGCCGGTTTCGCCTCCGGCTGGGTCGACACAGGGATGGCGCCGGCCGTCTTTTGCGCGGCCTCCATCGCCGCGACCTCGTTCGGGTCGAGCTTCCCGTTTCGGTTCGTATCGTACCTGGCTAGCGTGGCGGCGTCAGGCGCGGGAGCGGACTGGGCGGAAGCAATTGTCGGGGCAAGGCACAGCAGGCTGAGCGGAGCCAGACTGACGAGACGCGGACACAAGGCAGCGAACAGGGTTTTCATAAGGGGTAAGGGTTGGCCTGCACCGCAATCCCAACGAGCGCAGGAAAGTCACCATGCACCGCCGCCCCATCCGCCCCAGCCTGCCGCTGCGCGCATTGTCGACTAAATGGCGCCGGTCAGCTCGCGGTCACTCGTGTTTCGGCAGCGTTTTTCCGTCGCGCCATTCGCCTGTGAGCAGGATCTCATGCTGATCGCGCGGCACGCCGGTCTCGTTGCGCTGCATGAGACCGACGAGCATCTCGATCGCAAGTCCGCCGAGGGCGGCGGGATCGGCGTAGACGCCCGCGCACTCCAGTTCAGGGTGATCGCCCGCGAGATCGATCAGCCCCACGTCGTGCGGCACCCGGCGGCCCATCCGCTCCAACCAAGCGAGCACCGGCCGCGCATGATTGGCGAGCAGCGCATCGGGACGAACCCGCTCAAACCACTCGCGAAAGGAGGTTTCATCCGCCGGCACCGTCGGACAGGGCGACAGCCGGTCCGCCCGCGGAAAAAGCTGCTGCTGGGCGAGATAGGCGCCGAGCCAGCGGTCGCCCACCCGCGGGCTGTCGTTCGCCTCCGAAAACACAAACCCCACTCGCCGATAGCCACGCTCGCGGCAGCACTGCATACTCTGCCAGGCCGTGTGAAAATGATTCTCCGTCACATGGTGCAACAGCGGCGACCGCAAGGTCATCCCCAGCGCGACACAGGAAAAGTGCTCCCATTCCAGCTCCATTGTATGCCGACCTGGCGGGAGCCGCCCGACAATCACCCCATGAATGTCCCGCGCGCGCAAAATGGCGGAAAAACGCGCGGGTGTCATCCCCGGCTCGCCCAGCCAGAAGTGCTCGAGCTTGTAGCCGAAGTCCTTCGCCCGTGCGACCGCTCCGGGAAAGTAGTCCGGCCGGTCGTGGTGCACCGGCCGCCAGCCGTCGCGCGTCGGGTAGTTCGTCACAAACGCGAGCGTCACGTGTTTCACCGCCTTGCCCGAACGCCGGGAACGCATCAACGCCGCCACCAGCGGATTTTGCCGGTAGCCCAGCCGCTCCGCCAGCGCGCGGATGCGCTCCCGCGTGGCGGCCGGGATGCGCGGATGGTCGCGCAACGCGAGCGCCACCGTCGAGCGGTGCACGCCGGCACGGTCGGCGACATCCTGCAGCGTCACAAGGGGCATGCCCCTTGATGGGGAACGCCGCCCCCGGTTGTCGAGCCCGCGCCAGCTCGCTTCGGTCAACAATGCGCGCAGTCTTCCATTTGCGATCCCCGGCGCGTTGGCCGCCACTGATCCAAACCCTCCCTGCCCCATGTTCTCCCGGTGCCTCCTCCTGCTTCTCGGCGTCGCCTCCGCCTGTGCTCTGACCGCCGCCGAGGTCCCTTGGGGGGGCGATCCCATCGCCCCGATCACCGCGCCGTTTCCCATGCCGCAGCTCACGCGGCCGGTATTTCCATCCCGCGTGGTGAGCATCGCCGACCACGGCGCCGTGGCCGGGGGTACGGTGAAAAATACCGCGGCGTTTGCCCGCGCGATCGCAGCCTGCGCCGACGCCGGCGGCGGTCGCGTGCTCGTGCCCGCGGGCCGCTGGCTCACCGGCCCGGTCCATCTCCGCAGCCAGATCGAACTCCACCTCGCGGAGGGCGCCGAAATCGTGTTCAGCGACCGTTTCGAGGACTACCTGCCCGTCGTGCTCGTGCGTGTCGGCGGCATCGAGCTCTACAACTACTCCCCCTTCATCTACGCGCGTGACTGCACTGACGTCGCGATCACCGGGCCGGGCAAGCTCAACGGCAATTCCAAGGCGTGGTGGGACTGGAAGACCAAGGAAACCAAGGAAATCTTCCAGCTCGCACCGAAAAATGTCCCGGTGGCGAAGCGGATCTTCGGCACGCCCGAGGCCGCCATCCGTCCGAACTTCGTCGTCTTCTTCAACTGCCGCAACGTCCTGATGGAGGGCTTCACCATCGGCGGCGGCCCCAACTGGACCCTCCATCCCGTCTACTGCGAGAACATCATCATCCGCCGCGTGCACGTGCTCACCGACGGGCCGAACAATGACGGCATCGACCCTGACTCCTGCCGGAATCTGTTGATCGAGCACTGCGTGTTCGACACCGGCGACGACTGCGTCGTGCTCAAGTCCGGCTACAACGAGGACGGCTGGCGCGTCGCCCGCCCCACCGAAAACGTCGTCATGCGCTGGTGCTCCAGCCGGCGCGGCCACGGCGGCCTCGTCGTCGGCAGCGAGATGTCTGGCGACGTGCGCAACGTGTACGTGCACGACTGCGACTTCGAAGGCACCGACCGCGCCGTCCGCATCAAATCCCGCCGCGGTCGCGGGGGCGTCGTCGAGAACGTCTGGGCCGAGAACCTCCGCACGAAAGACCTCAAGTACGAGGTCATCATCATGAACATGGACTACAGCGCCGACCGCAACACGACCGTGAATGAGAAGCCGCCGATCTTCCGCCACTTTCACTTCAAGAACATCACCGGCCACGGTTCGCCCGCCGCAATCCGCCTGCAGGGGCTCGATGACGCCCCGATCGATGACCTGACCTTCGAGAACATGACCATCGCCTCAACCACGGGCGTCATCACGCAGTATGTCACCCACCTCTCGTTCAAAAACGTGCAAGTCACACCCGTGAAAGGCGCGGTCTTCGCGCTGACCGACGCCCGCGACATCACGATCCAAGGCAGCCGCGCCCCGGCGGGCACCGACGTCTTCCTCACACTCGCCGGCCCCGACTCCCGCGGCATCCGTATCGAACAAAGCGACCTCTCCGGCGCAAAGAAGCCCTTCGCCCTGGAAAAAGGTGCGCCCAGCGACGCGGTGACGGTGCGTTGAGGGAGGGTCAGCTCGCGCGCCGTGCGAGCAATTCCCACATCAGCACCGCGCCTGCGACCGAGACATTGAGCGACTCCACGCGTCCGCTGCCTGGGATCGTCACGAGGCGCGTGCAGGCCGCCGCCACGCCTGGGGAGATGCCGTGCTCCTCGTTGCCCAGCACCAGCGCCACCGGCTTCGCCGCATCTTCGCGTGCGGTATCCGGCCGGCCACCCCGTGTCGCCGCACCGATCACCTCATAGCCCGCCGCGGCGAGTCCGCGCACGAGTCCGACCAAATCCTTCGTCTGCCAGACCTCCACGGACTCCAGCCCGCCCTCCGCCACCCGATGCGCCGCATCCGTCGGCCGCGCCGCCGCCGGATGGTCGGGGATCACGATGCGCGGTACGCCGAAAAACGCCGCCGTCCGCGCGATTGCGCCGAGGTTGTGGGCGTTGCCCACCCGGTCGAGCACGAGCACGGCCTCGCCACGCTTGGCCCATTCGCCGAGTTCGGCTGGAGTCGGCGTGCGCAGGACCGCCGGCGTCACCACCGCGACGACTCCGCCGTGGTGGATCGATCCCGCGACTTTTTCCAACTCCGCGGATTCCACC
>JAPLTR010000855.1 GCA_026398065.1 Verrucomicrobiota bacterium
TCACGCTTCGTCGGCTGACCAAGTCCTTTGGCGGCGCCCGCGCCCTCCGCGGGGTGGACTTCGACCTGCGTGCCGGCGAGGTCCACGCCCTGTTGGGAGAAAACGGCGCGGGCAAGAGCACGCTGATCAAGATCGTCACAGGCGCCCACCAGCCCGACGGCGGCGAGATTGTCGTCGCGGGCCAGACCGTCACCGACCTGACGCCCGCCGCCGCCCACGCCCTCGGCATCGCCTGCATTTACCAGCAGCCCGCGCTGTTTCCCGACCTGACGGTCGCCGAGAATATCGCCCTTCGCCTCGAGCCCGGCACCGCCCTTCGTCGGGTCGACTGGCCCGCCCGGCGCGCCAGGGCGCACGAGCTGCTCGCCCGCATCGGCGCTTCCCTCTCGCCCGATGCCGAGGTGCGCACGCTCTCCATGCCCGAGCAGCAGCTCGTGGAGATCGCCTGCGCCCTCGGGGCCGGCGCCCGCATCGTCATCATGGACGAGCCCACGGCCTCGCTCACCCACAAGGAGCAGCACCTCCTCTACGCCGTGGTCCGGGATCTGCGAAAACACGGCGTCGGCGTCATCTACATCTCCCACCGTCTGGAGGAGATCTTCATGCTGGCCGACCGGGTGACTGTCCTGCGCGACGGTCAGAGTGTCGGCACCAATCCGGTCGATGGCCTCACCGAGTCCGCGCTGATCCAGATGATGGTGGGCCGCGAGATGACGCAGATCTACCCGCCTTCCGAATCGACCCCCGGGGACACGCTCCTCTCCGTCCGCCGCCTCGGATGCGCGGCGTCCGGCGTGCACAACGTCAGCTTCGACGTGCGCGCCGGCGAGATCTTCGGCCTCGGTGGCCTCGTCGGCGCCGGCCGCACGGAGCTCGCCCGCGTGCTCTTCGGCCTCACTCCCGCCGACGCTGGCGAAGTCACTCTCGGTGGCCAGCGCCTCATCCTGCGCTCTCCCCAGGAGGCCGTGGCCCACGGCATCGCCTACGTTCCCGAGGACCGCCGCCGCCATGGCGTCGTGCTGGACCTGTCCATTGCGCACAACTCCACCATGGCCATCCACCGGCGCATCTTCCCGGCGAGCTGGTTGCGCTTCGCCGCCGAGCGCACCCTGACGGTCGATTTTATCCGCGATCTGGCCGTGAAATGCACCGGCCCCGCCGCCGCGGTGGGCAGCCTCTCGGGCGGCAACCAGCAAAAGGTTTCCCTCGCCCGCTGGCTGGCGACCAAACCGAAACTGCTCATCCTCGACGAGCCCACGCAGGGCGTGGACGTCGGCGCGAAGAGCGAGATCCACCGCATCATCCGCCGCCTCGCGAAGGAGGGCATCGCCGTCATCTTGATCTCCAGCGATCTCCCCGAGGTGCTCGGGATGAGCGACCGCATCGGCGTGATGGCCGGTGGCACGCTCACGGCCATTTTGCCGGGCAACAGCGACGCGCACACCGTCATGGCCGCCGCGCTCGGCCACGAGAAAGGCGCCGCGTGAAGGCCTATTTCCGCGAACTCTCCGTCACCGCCGCGCTGCTCGCCGTGCTCCTCGCACTCGCGGTCTTTGCTCCGGCCTTCTATCAACCGCAGCCCCTGCTGTCGCTTGTCACGCGCGAGGCCCCGACGCTGATCGTCGCCTGTGGCATGGCGCTCGTGATCATCTCGCGCCAGATCGACATTTCCGTTGGCTCGCAATTCTCGGTCTGCAGTGTCTGCGCCGGCCTCCTCGCCGCGCGCGGCTGGCCGATCATCCTCGTGCTGCCCGCCTCCGCGCTCTGCGGTGCGCTGCTGGGTGCCGTGAACGGTGCGCTAGTCGCCGGCCTCCGGCTGCCCTCGATCGTCGTGACGCTCGCGACGATGGTCACGCTCCGCCAGGGCCTGAATCTCGTGCGCCAGGGCGAATTTGTAAACCTTCCCGACGGGATCCAGTGGCTCGGCCTCTCCCAGACCGCTGGGCAATGGCTCATGGTCGTGACCTCGCTCGGCTTCCTCGTGGCCTTCGGTCTCGGCATGCGGCACCTCGCCGCCGGTCGGTTCGTCTATGCCGTCGGCTCCGACATCGAGGCCGCCCGGCTCGCCGGCCTCCGGCCGCAGCTCGGCACGTTCCTTGTCTTCGTGTTTCTGGGCGCGCTCACCGGTCTGGCCGCGATGATGAACGTCGCCCAATCCCCGCAGGTCCAACCGCTCAGCGGCAGCGGACTTGAGCTCAAGGTCATCGCCGCCGTCGTCGTCGGCGGCGTCGCGATCTCCGGCGGCCGGGGCAACCTCTGGGGCGCCTTCGCCGGACTCCTCCTCCTCGCCTGCGTCTCCCCCGCCCTGACGCATCTCCACGTGGAGGCCTACTGGGAAAAGGCCATCCAGGGCGCCATCATCCTCCTCGCCGTCGTCGCCGACGGCCTGCGCAGCCGCAAGGAGCACCGCTGAACCATGGCCGCAACCTCCCCCATTTCATCCGCCCGCGATTGGAAGGCCTTCCTGCTCCGCCACGAAATGCTGCTGCTCTACGTGCTCATCGCGGAGTGGCTGTTTTTCTATTTCGCCGGCACCACGACCAACCGCCGCGGGGTCGTCGTCGGCTTCGGTACCCTCGACCGCCAGTTCGACATCCTCCGTCACTCGTGTGAAATCGGCCTGCTCGCTCTCGCCCTGACGCCCGTCATCATCACCGCGGGCATCGATCTCTCTGTCGGCTCCTTGCTCGGCCTCTGCGCCATTCTCTTCGGCAAATTCTGGAAGGACGCCGGCCTCCCCATCCCGGTCGCCGCCGGTCTCACGCTCGCCCTCGGGGCGCTCGCCGGCGGCCTCAATGCCACGCTTATCACCGGCCTGCGGCTCCCGCCGCTCATCGTCACCCTCGGCACCTACTCGCTGTTCCGTGGGCTCGCCGAAGCCATCACGCACGGCTCGATTACCTATACCGACTTTCCGGAGGGATTCCTCTTCGTCGGACAGGAGCGCTGGCTCGGGCTGCCCACCCAAGCCTGGATCTTCTTCGCGGTGGCGCTCGCGGTCTGGCTGCTGGTGCATCGCACGACGTTTGGCCGGGCCTTCCGCACCATCGGTCTTGCTCCGGAGGGCGCCCGCTATGCCGGCCTCCCGGTCGGCCGGCGCCTTGCGCTCGTCTACGTGCTCGCCGGCTTCATCGCCGCCATTGCCGCCATCATCTACACCGCGCGCCTCGGCCAGGCCAAGGCCGATGCCGGCACCGGCTATGAGCTGTTCGCCATCACTGCGGTCGTGCTCGGCGGCACGAGCATCTTCGGTGGCACCGGCAGCGTGCATGGCACCCTCCTCGGCGTCGCCGCCATCGCCGTCCTGAAAAACGGCCTCGCCTGCCTCCCCGTCGTCATGCGGATGAACGCCGCCGAGGAGATGTCCGGCCTGCTCACGGGCGCTCTGCTGCTGCTCGCGCTGGCCGGGAGCGTGTTGCCAAAAATGTTGGCCAGTCTCCGCGCCCGCCGACAAGCTTCCCCGTCGTCACCCCCTTCCCCCTCGACCACCCCATGAAATCCCTCCTCCGTCTCTGCGCCGTCGGCGCCGTGCTGCTCTCCACCCTCGCCGCCTCCGCCGCCGACTCCAAGCTCGTCGTCGCGATGCTCCCGAAATCGAAGGGCAACGCGTACTTCATCTCGTGCAAGGCCGGCGCCGACAAGGCCGCCAGGGAGCTCGGCGTCCAGCTCCTCTTCGACGGCCCGACCGACTCCAACGCCGCCAAGCAAAACGAAATTGTCGAAAACTGGATCACCCTCGGCGTCGACGTGATCGCCGTCGCCGCGGAAAACAAGGAGGGCATCTCCACCGCCCTGCGCAAGGCCCAGAAGTCCGGCATCAAGGTCCTCACCTATGACGCCGATGCCATGACCGACGCCCGTTCCTACTTCGTCAACCAGGCCACGCCCGAGGGCATCGGCCAGAGCCTGATGGACGAGGCCGCCCGCCTCACCGGCGAGGAGGGCGAGTTTGCCATGATCGTCGCCACCCTTACCGCCGCCAACCAGCGCGAGTGGCAGAAGCACATCGAGGCCCGCCTCAAGGAAAAGTACCCGAAGATGAAACTCGTCGCCGTCCGCCCGTGCGACGACAACAAGGACAAGGCCCAGTCCGAGGCCACCGCCTTGATGAGCGCCAACCCGAAGCTGAAGCTCATCATGGCGATCTGCTCACCCGGGGTCCCCGGTGCCGCCGAGGCGGTCAAGCAGGCCGGTCTCACCGGCAAGGTGAAGGTCATGGGTCTCGGTCTCCCCAACGAAAACAAGCGCTACGTCCACGCCGGCGTGACCGACAGCGTCATCCTCTGGAACACCGGTGACCTCGGTTATCTCACCATCTACGCCGGCGTCGCCCTGGCCAAAGATGAACTCAAGAAGGGCGCCAA
>JAPLTR010000997.1 GCA_026398065.1 Verrucomicrobiota bacterium
AAATCGAGGCCTCGAAGTTCTCCCTCAGCTACATCGCGCTAGACGGCAAAATCGCCTGCCTCGTCAACGGCTCCGGTCTCGCGATGAGCACGATGGAAATCATCCAGCACTTCGGCGGCACGCCCGCCAACTTCCTCGACGTCGGCGGCGGCGCCTCGAAGGATCAAGTCATCGCGGCCTTCAAGATCATCCTCGGCGACAAGAATGTGAAAGGCATCCTCGTCAACATCTTCGGCGGCATCATGGACTGCAACGTGATCGCCCAGGGCATCGTCGAGGCCGTCAAGGAAGTCGGCCTCAAGCTCCCCCTCGTCGTTCGCCTCGAGGGCAACAACGTCGCCGCCGGCAAGGCCACCCTCGCCGCCTCCGGCCTCGCCCTTGTCTCCGGCGACACAATGGCCGACGCCGCCCAGAAAATCGTCAAGCTCGTGGCGTAAGTCACGGGCGGTTGAGAACTGAGTGTTGAGAGACCGATCCCACACTCAGTTCCAAACCTACCGGTTCCGAAACTCTCAACTCCCCCCACCGCCCATGAGCGTCCAAATCAAAGAACTCGCGTTCGTGTTCTACCCCGTCACCGACGTGGCCCGCGCCCGTACGTTCTATGAGGGACTGCTCGGGCTCAAGGTGGGCAAGCAGATCGAGTTCGGCCCCGGCCAGTGGTGGATCGAATACGACATCGCCGGCCAGGCCCTCGCCATCTCCAACGCGATGCCCGGCAAACCCGCCTCGTCCCTCGCCCTCGAAGTCGTCGACCTCGACGCCGCCCTCGCCGCAGCCAAGGCCGCCGGCACCCCGATCACCCTGGATGTGACCGAATTCCCTCCCTGCCGCATGTTCATCGTCAAGGATCCCGACGGCAACGAAATCACCCTTCATCAACGCAAAGCAGGCGCCGGCGCGTGACGGCGCAGTTGGGAGTTCAGTATTGAGAGTTGAGCCCCCCCGAACTCCCAATCACCGCTCCGATCTCAGCCCTCTTCCGTTCTCTCAACTCTCAGCACTCAACTCTCAACTTCTAGTTTTCTCACAATGGCCATCCTCATCACTCCTACCACGAAGATTCTCGTCCAAGGCATCACCGGCGATTTCGGCGGCCGCCATGCCAAGCTCTCCCTCGACTACGGCACCGCCGTCGTCGCCGGCGTCACGCCCGGCAAGGGCGGCCAGTTCTTCGAACACGGCACGCACAAGGTGCCGATCTTCAACTCCGTCGCCGATGCCGTGAAGGCCACCGGCGCGACCGTCTCCGCGGTGTTCGTGCCGCCGCCGTTCGCCGCCGACGCGATCCTCGAGGGCGTTGACGCCGGGCTTGAGCTCGTCGTCGCCATCACCGAGGGCATCCCGGTCAAGGACATGATCCGCGTAAAGCGCGCCATGCAGGGCAAGGCCACCCGCCTCGTCGGCCCCAACTGCCCCGGCCTCGTCACGCCCGGCACCGGCAAGGACTCCCTCGGCGGCTGCCGCATCGGCATCGCCCCCGGTTACATCCACAAGAAGGGCCACGTCGGCGTCGTCTCCCGCTCCGGCACGCTCACCTACGAGGCGGTCTTCCAGCTCACCTCGAAGAACATCGGCCAGACCACCTGCGTCGGCATCGGCGGCGACCCCGTCAACGGCACGAGCCACCTCGACGTCATTAAGCTCTTCAACGCCGACCCCGAGACCCACGGCATCATCCTGATCGGTGAGATCGGCGGCAACGCCGAGGTCGAGGCCGCCCGCTGGATCAAGGCCAACTGCAAGAAGCCCGTCGCCGGTTTCATCGCCGGTGCGACCGCTCCCGCGGGCCGCCGCATGGGCCACGCCGGGGCGATCGTCGGCGGAGCCGAGGACACCGCCGCCGCCAAGATCGCCGTCTTCAAGGAGTGCGGCATCGAGGTCGCCGCGACCCCGTCCGACATGGCCGACGCCCTGCTCCGTGCCGCGAAGGCCAAGGGCGTGACACTGAGCTAAATCGATTACCTGTAATTACTAACAAAACGGGAGCCGGATCACTGGCTCCCGTTTTTTTGCTTTGGAGGGAACCCTCCCGGCGTCGCGTCTGTCTCGGAAGGCGTGTCCTCCATGCGCACGCCTTCCCGACTTCTTCCGTCCGGAGTCGCTCTCGCGGCTTTGGTCCTGCTGATGGCCTCGTGCTCCACGTCGCCGATGTCCCGTATCGACCGCAACCGGGCCGTCTACGAGTCGTGGCCGGTCGAAATGCAGGACGCCGTCCTGCACCAGCGGGCAATCCCAGGAATGACGCCGGAGATGGTCGAGATGGCGATGGGCAAGCCGACCGAAATCCAGTCGCGCTCGGGCAAGGACGGCGCATCGGAAGACGTCTGGATCTACCGCAAATCCTCCGGGGGCGGTCTGCCTTCCATCCTCCAGAACGCCAACGTCTCCGTTGGCACGAGCACCAATGTCGGCGGCGTCGGTGTCGGCACCAGCGCCCCGATTCGCCGCGGCGGCTCACGCGGGCGGGACGCCGACAGCGAGGATCAGGAAATCGTCTTCCGCAACGGTACGGTACTGCGCGGCTCGTCGTAAGCCGCGCCGGCCTCAGGCCTCCGCGCACGCGTCCAATTCGATCTCGAAGAGCAGATCGTCTCGGCACACCAC
>JAPLTR010000114.1 GCA_026398065.1 Verrucomicrobiota bacterium
GCCACGCCAGCGCCGCCGGCCACCATCGCGTCGTCGGTCTCGATCATCCCAGACAGGATGAAGGCCGCGATCGGCGCGTTCAGCTGCGTGAGCGCTGCGCACAGGTGCTCGGTGTCCTGGCCGAGCTTCTTGGCGCGGCGCGCCTTCTCGATCTCTTCGGGGGTCATTGGGCAAGCTCCTTCACGCCGTGGCGCTTCGCGATCTCGCTGCCGGGCATGTGCCAGCTGCCGCACTCGCACAGGCGAAGGCGATCGGCCGTTGCGGCGGCCTCCGCCTCGGTCGCCCATGTCAGGCGATCGTAGGGGTTGCCGTGGGAGAGGGTCCAGCGCTGCTCGACGTGCAGCGTGCCGGGGACCATCGGCGCGCGGACGGCGCGCGGATGGTCGAACGGGGTGACGGGGGGCATGTTGGTTTTCATTGGGGGACTCTCAGGAGGCGACCTCGACCAGACAGGACGCCAGCAGGTCGGCCTTCCCGGCCATCGCGCTGCGGAACTCCGCCTTCGCCTCGGAAAGCGTCCCGGTGTAGGGCCCATACAGGCGCCCGGAGTTCTCGAAGAACCAGCGCCCGAACCCGCGGGGCAGACGCCCGTGGGCGCGCACGTATGCCTCGGTGGAGAAGGACAGGAGGGGGAGACGGCGGCGGGTCGTGGTAGTGCTCATGCCCAGACTGTAGCGGCCGTCGCCCGCGTGTCAAGCGTGCGTTCCTGTTTTTTCTACTTCTCGCGATCATGCCCGCGCTGCGGACACTCACGCCGGACACCACCAACATCTCGACGGCCGCCTTTGCCTGGATCACCGCGAGGAGCCGGTGTTGCCCGTCGATGCATGCACCGTCCACGTCGATGATGATCGTCTCGCCGTTCAGGTCCCACTGGCCGGCGGCCATGTCCTTCGCGTACGTCGCGACCCTACCCATGTCGGGCGTGCGGTTCCGGAACCCCTTCGACGCCTCTAGGATCTTCGCAGCGATCTCCGGCGTGACGCGAACCACTTCCGTCTTGATGCCTTTGTGTATCATGCGCCCAGCATGGGAAGCGTCCAGCGCCGCGTCAAGCTGCCCGTCGCAATTCCTTCACTGCCTCCAGCGCTCCTCGCGATCGTCCAGCTTGTCGCGGTCGTCCGGGTGCACCTCGGCGATCTCCGCGGGCTTCGCCTTGTCGTGGATCGCTTGCGTGGTGCCCAGGCCGAACGGGTGAGCCTCCAGCCAAGACCACGCGCCGCTCGTCGCGTCCACCACGTCGCAGAAGGCCCCATCGGGGAAGCCCTCCACCTCGTCGAGGTAGTCCTGCGTCCACGGGCCGGAGAACAGCCGGATGCCGTCGCCGTGCTCGGTGACAGGCTTCAGCTGGTCGACTCCCCACCACGGGCCGCCGGTGTTCGGGCACTCGGCGCGCCGCTGGTAGCCGCGTTCGAGGCAGCTGGCGACGGGATCCGCGCGAGCCTCCTTCCCAGTCATGGCGGTCGGGTTGCGCATCAGGGTCTTGCCCTCCGCGGTCGTGAGTTCCGCCTTCGGCCGCGCGCCCACCACCCTGAAGCCCTTCGCCTTGAGCCGCTTCTCCAGCGCGAAGAACTGCGCGGGCCCACCGCTGCCGCCTTCGATCTCCAGGCCGACGATCACGCCGTGGCCATCAGCCTGCGCGGTCTGCACGATCACGTCGTCGCGAGCGCCTGGGGTCAGCCGGAAGGCCCTGCAGTGCTCGATCGCGCGAACGCCGGCGCGGTGGCGCGCCATGCGGACGCCGGCGGTGCGGGCGCGGTCGTCCTTCTCGGATGCCGCGAGGTCCCACCACCGGATCCGCACGCAATCACGCGATGGCCACGTGTCGACGGCCGGGTCCAACAGCGGGCCGAACCACGCGGCCCGGAAGTAGTCGCCGGGGTCTCTCGCGCGCCAGTCGCCGTTGAGCAACTGCTCCCGCACGGTCGGGTGCATGCTCTTCAGGCCGGCGATGTAGCTCTCGCGGTCGATGTGGGGGTTGTCCATGATGCGGGCCGGCACGTAGGGGTGCAGGGGCTTCACGAACTGCCCGGTGTTCGGGTCAGGGCCGCCAATGAACCTGCGCATCACCCAGCTGTGCCCAGGGCCGCCGGGGTTGGTCGCGGCGAGCGTGCGCAGCGGGATCGTGCACCCTTCCTTGCGGCGAACGCGGGTCGTGCCGACGTAGCGGTACTGGCTGTCGGTCGGCCACTGCGTGAGTTCGTCCCAGGCA
>JAPLTR010000461.1 GCA_026398065.1 Verrucomicrobiota bacterium
AGCGACCCACGGGCGCATCTCATTGCGGCCGAGGGCCTGCTTACGGCCGCCGTCCACGCCGATCCCACTTTTGCCGCCGCCTATGCGCAGCTCTCGCTCGTGCACACGCGCATGTATAATTGGGGCAACGATCGCACCGACCGTCGGCTCGAACTCGGCCTCGACGCCGCACAATCCGCCCTGCGGCTGAATCCCGACCTGCCCGAGGCGGAACTTGCGCTCGGCAACTACTACTACCGCGGCTCACGCGACTATGCCACCGCCAGCACCCACTTCCAACGCGCACTCGCATTGACCCCGAACAGTCCCGAGGCGCTCGAAGGCCTTGCCCAGATCGAGCGTCGGCGGGGCGCCTTTGCCGCCGCCGCCGACCACTACGCCGCGGCGCTGGCGCTCGACCCGCTCAATGCCAACCTCGCCTACAACACCGCCGACACCTTCCTCCGCCTCCGCCGGTACACCGAGTCGTCCGCGCTCCTCGAGCAGGCGCTCGCCCGCCTCCCCGGCCAGGCTTCGCTGGTCAAGTTGCGCGGCGACCTCCATGTCGCTTGGACGGGCGACCTCGGGCCGATGCGCGAGGATCTGGCTCACCGCGAGCCGGATAAAGCCACCACCGCCGACGCCAACCTCTTCGACCGAATCGAATACCTCATCCTCGCCCACCGCCTCGACGACGCCCTCGCCGCGCTCCGCCGGAGCCAGTTCAACCGGCTGGACGGTCAGTCCATCTGCCTGGTCCGCGACGGCTTTGAAGCCCTCCTCCTACAACTCGCCGGGCAGCACGCTGAGGCGCGCGCCGCCGCGCTGCGCGCCCTCCCTTTGCTGGAGCGGGATCTCACCCTGACCCCCAACGATCCACGGCTTGTGTTTCACGCCGGCCAGATGGAGGCGATCATCGGATCGATCCCGATTGGGGAGCGCCGCATCGCCCGCCTCTTCACGCCCCGGGACCTCGCTGCAGTGGACGCCTTCGACCGCGGCATTTACCTCCGCTCGCTCGCCATCCTGCAGGCCAACGTCGGCGCCGACGACCGCGCACGTGCCACCCTGCGCACGCTGTTGGCGGAGCCCAACCAAACCTCCATCGCATACCTTGCCCGCCATCCCGCCCTCGCCCGCTTCGCCAAATATTTCCCGTGATTGCAGCCCACCGCTTCGGAGCGCCGCGGCGACACGATCCGGTTTCCGCTTTTTCTCCAACATCCACCATGAAATCATCGAAAAAAAAGCCCGCTCGAAAAAATGGCCTGACCATCGGCACCGTTACCTGGAATGACGAAGCGGTGGCCGAGTACTCCCCGTCCGGCCAAGTCTCGTACGCCTTCAAACTCCACCTCCGACTCGGGATCGAAGATGAGGATACGGCGGAGCTGTTTCTCGCGCTCTTGGCCGCCGCAAAGCCACCGGGATCCAACGCCATCATGGCCACCATCATCGCGAGTCATCCGCTCCCCTTCCTGGCCAAGGCCACCCTGGCCAGGAACTGTCTCACCGGCGGCGCCAGAATCGCGCACTGGGCCTTCCGGCTCTACTACGATGGAAACGCCGACCCCGGACAGGACGGTTACTTCATCGAGTTCGAGTTCACTCAGCCCTTGGGCAGCGACACTGATCGACAAGTGGTAAACGACTATCTTATGGACAAAGGCAACGCCACCACAAAAACCGCCTTGGAAGAAGCCCGCCTGCTCAGCGACGAGGTTGTGCTGGAGGTGCTGGGCCTGCGGCTGCTGCCCTGAACTCGGGAGCTGCGTCTCACGCGATGTATCGAGGCGTCGGATACCGCCAAGTCAGGCGGCCGCCTTCGCCGCCAGCACCCTCGCTCCGCCCGCTTGCGCCGGGATTCCGCCAGCGCCTGCCCTCGCCCGCTTCGCGAAAAATTTGCCGCCGCCACGGGATCTCAGTCCTCCCAAGTCCTCCGCGAGTTTCCTGCCAGCCTCCACTGTTCACCATGAAATCCTCCAAAAAGAACTCCCCAAAATCCGCCCCAAAAAAAAACTCCCGAAAAAAGGGTACCGTCTCTTGGAATGACTTGGCCCTCGTCGAGTGCTCCGACTCCGGGGCCGTCTCCTATGGCCTCAAGCTCCATGTTCGGCTCCCTGTCTCCAAGAACAAGGCGGTCGCCCAGTTGCTGAGACTGGCCGACCCGGCCAATCGGCCGGCCAACGCCACCATTGCAGGCATCATCGACGATGCCATCACCAATCCTCTTTTCCGGGAACGGAAAATCATGCACGACAAATACGAGTGCGGTGAAATCGACGGCTGGACGTTCCGGCTCTACTGTGACGGCAATGAGGACGCGGGCCAGAGCGGCTATTTTGTCGAGTTCGAGTTCCGACAGTCGCTCAGGGACGAAGCTGAGCGAAAACTCGTGCGCGCCTACCTCAAAAACAAAAGCGACGCCGCGGCCAGGGCGGCGATGACCAAAGTTGTGCCGATTGTCGACGAAGCGGCGAAACTAGTGCTCGAACTGTAAGCGAACGCGCTCTCCGCCCCGGCCCCGGTGCCGCCGTGGCCCGCAGTTCTCGGATCGATCGTGATCCTGCCCAGGTGCGGGCGAGTCACTTCGCGCCCAACCCGCCGCCGCGGGAGATACGTCCGATCGCGGCAGCTGCCGCTGCGGCGCGGCGACGTCCGCCAAGCCGGCGGCGAAAACTGCGCCCGCCCAAGACCGCTTCGTGCGAGATTTTCGGTAATCGCGCACACGCGATCCGGAAGTACCGGTGCGTCACCTCCTTCTTCAACATTCCCAGTCCCAATCATGAAATCTTCCGAATACACCGACAAAAGCAACGCAGACAAAGGCACCGTCAGTTGGAATGACGAGGCCATCATCGAGTACCCCGACTCCGGTCAGGTGGCCTACATGTTCAGGCTTCACGTCCGGGAAAAGATCACCGATCCCCAAAAAGTTGCCGAATACCTGGCGAAATTGGCCAACCCCACCAACGACCAGATCGCATCCATCATCCGGGACGCCCCCTTCCGCATTCTGGAGCAGGCATTGATCGCGCAACGGTATAGCGACGGCAAAGCCGCCGGTTGGACCTTTCGATTCTACTACGACGGCAATGCGGATGTCAGCCAGAACGGTCATTTCGTGGAACTCGAATTTACGCAAACCGTCACAGACGACGCGCAGCGACGGCTCGTTTCCGACTATCTCACGAACAAGGGCCCTGGCAGGGCGAAAGATGACCTGACGAATTCCGGCCTGCTCACGGACAACGTGGTCTTGGCTGCCATCGGCCTGAAGTAGAAACATTGACCACGGCCCCTCGCGCCGCTGCCGCACATCACCGGCCGGATCCGAGCCCGCCGGTGCCGTTCGTCGCTCCTCGCTCGCCGTATCTTGAGCCTTCCGGGCCGTTTTCACGGCCCCCGTTGATAGCCTCGGTTGTAGCGGGGAGCCGACCCTGAGCGCTCAACCCTGAATGGTCCTGCGCTGCGGTCGACCCTGTCCGCAGCCAGTGCCCTCCTCGCCTTCGAGAACCCCTAGGCCTCCCCGGTATGAAAAGGTGGTCAAGTGGCTGGGTCAGACTCCCCGTCGGGTCACGGGACGATTCAACCGCTCCCCGGCAGGGACGACTCGGGGTCGAGTTCGGCGAACTCAGCCGGGATCATGCAATTTTGAGCAGGATGAGTTGGTGAGTGCCGGCGCTGGCGGCGAGAGCGGCAACTGCATCGCGGTCGTCTGGATCACTCATTTGGCGGAGGAGCACGTGCCACCAATGGCGGCGTTGAGGCGAGGCGACGGCGAGCTTGAGGGAGGGCTTGCCGGCGGCGTGACGGAAGACCGCGGCGCAGGAAAACAGGCGCCAGCGCAGGGTGGTGAGTGGTGCCGAGTTCCTTGATCCGGTTTTCGATGTCGGCGCGGCCGTTGTAGCGGCGCCACACGTCGAGCGCGCTGACGCACGGCGGCAGATTGGTGCGCAGCGCCTGGAACTTGTCGCCGGGCACCGCGCGCAGTTGCTTGCCCCCGGCGTGGGGCCGCTCGACGATGCGCTGGCGCAGGACGACAAGCCGGCTGCCGTCGTGGGTGCTGTCCTGTGCTTCGATCCCTGGCACCGCGGTCGGCGTCCACGCCGTGTCATCGTGCCGACAGAGGGTGCGCACCGGCGTGCGCAGCGCGGCGGTCAAAATATACTGGAGCCCGCGGGCCTCCAGCGCCGCGATCATGCCGTGGGTGCAAAAGCCACTGTCCGCGCGCACCAGGGTCACGCGGACGGTCGCGGGCAGACGTGCGAGCGTATCGCCGAGGAACGTGGCGCCCCCTGCGCGAAAAAACGCGACCGCGTCGATTGACTCGGAATCGCTTCGATGCCGAACACCTCGGCCACCGCCGGGTCGTGCGCGAGATGCGCGACCCGCGCCAATTTATCCGCCCCGCACAGGATGCCGCCGATGAAACCCAGCGCCGTGTCGCACGGGTCGCAGGCGTTCGGACTGGTCGGCGCATGGGGCAACGCCACCCGCAACTGCTGTCGCAGCCCCCGCTCCGTGACAAACCGTGTCCATACCGCCAGTCCACCGTGCGCCGTCAGGCGCTGGTCGGTGAAGCCCATCCGCATCGACTTCACTCCGTCTTTGGGGCCCAAATCCAACCGCACCGTTTGGTTCGCCCCCGTCCCGGGCGTTAACTTCGTTTTAAGTTGCACACCTCGAACGACGCCAAACGGGGCGCTCTTTGGCGACTACGCCCTCAACTGCATGAGTTCGGCTAAGTCCGGTAGCCACCCGACTTGGCGTGCGGCTGAACCATCCCATCAGATAGTTTCATCGGCGGGAACAGAGCGAACGGAGCAGCCTTCTTCTCCAAGCGGTTTCTCCGTTCGCTCCGTTTCCTCCTGTAAAATCCTGTTTGGGTCGGTCGGACATTACACCGAACCTCCGGGAGCGTGGCCTCACTTCTCCACGAGCTTCCTGATGTTCACCAGCCCGCGCTCGAAATCCGGGCCGATGATCTGGTCGAGAAACAGCCCGAACCAGCGCGCCATCGGGTTCATCCCGAGATCGCCCGCATCCACCCACACCACCCGCGTGCCCGCGCCGTCCGGGACCAGCTCGATCGAGCCCTTCGACGTTGTGCCCATGTCGGGAAACTCGAGGTCATAGGCCACCTTCGCGGCGGACAGCGCGGTGATCGTCATCTTGCCGTTGCCCTCCTTCGCGCTCTCCCACGCCGACCACGCGCCGACCCCGGACGCGGGCGAGACCGAGTAGCTCAGCTTCATGCCCGGATCGCGCTCCTGCCACGCGCCCCAGTTTTTCCAGGCCTTGAGGTCGGCTACCTGCGCGAGCACGGTCGCCGGCGCGGCCTTGATCACGAGCGTCCGCTCGACGCGATATTGCCGCGGCAGAAAAAAGGCCACGAGCACGAGAAGCAGCAGCAGGGCGGCCAGGCCGCCGAGGATTTTGAGGAGGAGTTTCATGGTGGGATAAGTTGAAGGGAGGGGTGCGAATATATATGTCGGGAATCGCGTTCCGCGCACGCCGATTCCGCTCAATGCCACGCTCCCAGGATCGCGCCCATGACCGTGAACGCCACGCCGTGATAGCCGGCGTTGATGAAGAACAGGCGCAGCGATTTCCGCTCGAATAGATACGTGACGCCCATCGCCAGTGCCACCCAGCCAAACCCCGCCGCCGCCCCCGCAAACAGCCCGAACGCCAGTGTGCCCTTCGCGCCGATGAACGCCGCGAGGTTGAACGCCATGATCAGCTCCAGCGTAAACGACACCCCCATGATGCGCCCGAGCTTCTCCTTCTCTCCCGGCGCCTCGGGGTC
>JAPLTR010000569.1 GCA_026398065.1 Verrucomicrobiota bacterium
TGGTTTGTCGACCCCACGGCCGCGCGCTCCGGCGAGTCGTCCGCCCGGGTGGCCGTCGAGGCGGGCGACCGCCTCACCCTCAAGGCCGGCGGCGCCACCGCCGAGGTGCTCTTCGCCCACTGCCCGGCGCCCGGAGCCCAGTCCTGATTCGGTAACATCCGCGCGGTCCCGACCATGTCCATCTCCGCGAGACGCCGTGAGACCGAGGTCTTCAGCCTCGCCTTCCTCGACTGCATTTGCTGCGGCTTCGGCGCCGTCCTCCTCGTGTTCGTGCTGTCGATCGCGCAAAAGATCAACATCGACAAGACCGACATCGACGACCTCCGCGACCGCACCAAGGCCATGGAGCGCAACGTCACCCTCAGCCAGGCCGAGCTCGACCGCCTCGCCCAGGTCCTCGCCGCCGCCCAGCTTGAGCTCGACGACGCCAACGCCAAGAACACCCAGGACCAGCTCAAGCTCAGCAGCCGCCAGCGCGAGCTCATGCTGATGCTCCAGCAGACCGGCGCGATGAAGGACGCCCTCGCCACCCTCCTCGGCGAAAAGAAGAACCTCCCCACCGAGGACCACGCCCCGATCCCGATCCCCAACATCGACCGCCGCCAGTACCTCACCGGCGTGAAGCTCACCGGCGAGTTCGTCGTTTTCGTCGTCCGCGCCTCCGGTTCCATGCTCGACGAGACCATCGACGGCGCGACCGCCCGCCTCGGCGACCCCGACGACAAGAAGCGCGAGGCCCCCAAGTGGCAGCGCACCGTCCACGCCCTCCAGTGGATGATCGCCTCCCTCGACCCCAACACCCATTTCCAGGTCCTCTTCTTCAACGACGACGTGAAGTCCGTCCTCCCCGACCGCGGCGACGAGTGGTTCAGCACGAAGGACAAGAAGACCGTCAACGAGATCGTGAAGGCCATCGACGCCGTCGTCCCCAAGGGCGGCGCCAACCTCGAGAAGGCGTTCACCGCCGTCCGCTTCCTGCCGCGCCTTCCCGACAGCATCGTGCTCTTCACCGACGGCCTGCCGACCCGGAGCGACTCGCTCGCCATGGACGGTGACGTCGGCCAGGAGGAGCGTATCCGCTTTTTCAAGATCGCGACCAAGCAGCTCCCGCCCCGCATCCCCGTCAGCACGATCCTGTTTCCCATGAGCGGCGACCCGGCCGGTCCCGCGATGTTCTGGGAACTCGCCAACGCCACCCGCGGCGCGCTCGTCAGTCCCGCCAAATCCTGGCCCGACACATGATCCGCCGCCGGCCCACCACCATCTTCAGCCTGGCCTTCCTCGACTGCATCTGCTGCGGGTTCGGCGCCGTCATCCTCATCTTCGTCCTCAGCATCGACGCGCACCAGAAGGAGAAGCTCGAGGCCCTCGCCGCCATGCGCAAGATCATGGCCGCCCAGCTCCTCGAGATCGCCAGGCTCAAGAACAGCAAGGAGGACCTCGAGCGCAGCAACGCCCGTGTCGCCACCCTCGTCACCGACGCCCGTCTCCGCAACGACTCCCTCCACGCCCTCCTCGACGACTTTGAGCGCAAGATGTCCATGGAGAAGAAAGGCATGGAGGCCCTCCTCGTCGACATCGACGAGCTCAAGAAGGAGATCGCCGCCCGCCAGAAGAAGCCCGAGGTCGAGCTCAAGGACACCAAGCCCCTGCCCGTCGGCGTGCCCGTCGGCAGCAACTACATCGCCTTCGTCATCGACACCTCGGGCTCCATGCGCGACCCCAACACCAACGGCCTCTGGCCGATCGCCATCCGCAAGATCGAGGAGGTCCTCGACGCCGACCCGCAGGTCGACGGGATCCAGGTCCTCGATGCGGACGGCCGCTTCATCCTCGGCGGCGGCCGCAACCACGGCTGGCTGGCCGACGGTCCCGACACCCGCGCCTCGATCAAGCGCACCCTGCGTCGTTACGATGCGGATACGATCAGCAATCCCGTCCCCGGCATCTACCAGGCCATCCGCCAGCTCCTCGACCCGAAGGACGACAACATGAAGATGGGTATCTACGTCTTCGGCGACGAGTTCACCGAAACCGCCGACCCCGTGATCCGCCGCCTCGACGAGCTCAACCCCGCCGACGAGAACGGCAAGCGCCGCGTCGTGATCAACGCCATCGGCTTCCCCACGACGATCCAGTACACCTTCTCGATGGGCAACACGGGCGTGAAGTTCGCGAACCTCATGCGCGAGATCACCTACCGCCACGGCGGCGCCTTCATCGCCCTGCAGGACCTGTAGCCGCCGCGCCCCGGCCCCCGGCGGGCGAACGGCGTGTAATTATTTCACGGATACAGCCGCGCGACCGAGGCGTGCGTGCTCAGCCGGTCCCCCTGTAGGGCCTCCGACTTGCGGACGCCTCGCCCCGCCACCCAACCGGCGTCCGCCAACCGCCGCCCTCCGCCGCGCCTCACAGCCCGAGGATCGCCTTCAGCAGCGAGCCGATCAGCGCGAGGGGATTGCCGCCCCCGCCCGATCCGCCGCCCGAGGGGCCGCCGGACGCCCCGCCCGACTGACCGGACTGGCCGCTGCTGCTTCCGCCGCCCCCGCTGCTGCCGCCGGACTGGCCGCCGCTCTGCCCGGACTGCCCGCCCTGGCTGCCGCTCTGACCGCCCTGCTGGCCGCCGCTCCGGCTGCCGCCGGCCGAGGCGACTTTCTGCGTGCCGCCCTGCTGGCCGCCGGTACCCGAGCCCTCCGAGCCGTCGCCACCGGCTCCGCCGGAGCCGCCCTTTTTGCCGCCTTTGGAACCTTTGCTGCCGCCCTGGCTGCCGTCGCCACCGGCACCATCGCCACCATCCCCGCCGTCGGTGCCCGCGAGGTTGCCCTTGCCGTCCTTCCCGCCCTTGCCCCCCTTCCCGTCCTTGCCGGAACCGTCGCCGCCCTCGCCGTCACCGTCGCCGGTGCCCGAGCCGTCCTTGCCACTGCCATCCTTGGCCAGACCGCCCTTGCCGTCAGCGCCGTCCTTGCCGTCGGCCCCCGAACCGTCCTTGCCGTTGCCGTCTTTGGCGGAACCGGAATACGGCGTGTTGCCCGCCTTCCCGTAGACGCCCGAGTAGGTGAACTTCACATAGTCCACCTTGCTCGACGTGAGGGTCTGCCGGTTGCGGATCGCCGCATCGCGCACGGTCTCCAGCTCCCATTTTTTCTTCCGCGCATCGTCGCTGTTCGGCAACGGGCCAAACAAATAGGTGAGGTTCTCGTGCTTGTAGCGCACGTACCAGCCCTCGTCCGAAGGACCGATGCCGCTGACGTTGATGCCCGCGTATTTCGTTTTGAACTCGTCGGCCGGCAGCTGCCAGAGGTCGTCGATGGCCTCGACCGGATAGATCAGGGTCGCCGCCCGGACCACGGTCGCAACGAACGGAACCGTGAGGGCGAGCAGTCGGAAGCGGAGGGTTTTCACAGGGGTGGGGTGAGACGATTTTGACCGGCCAACACTCAGAGGCCCGCCGGCATCGACCGGCCTTTTTCGACGCCGCGGTTGCCGTTGTCGCCGGAACCGCCCTTGCCGGAGCCGCCCACGGCCTTTTCCATCTGCTGGGTCGTGCCTGCGGTGGTCTGCGCGCCGACCACGCCGGGCGCGTTGGCCGCCGGCTTGATCACCCTGGCAGGATCGCCGATCCCGACCGGCTTCGGCTTTTGCACGCTCGCATCCGGCGCGCCGCCCGTTCCGGCGGCTCCGTCCGCCCCGTCGGTTTTCAATTCCGCCACCTGGATTCCTCCCGCGGCATCGGTGCCCGCCCCCTGCTGGCCCGCGGCATTGCCCGCGCCCTGGGGCGGCGCGCCCGTTTCCGGCGCACCGCTGCCGCCGCCCGCGCCGGCCTTGGTCGGGTCGGGCAGGCTCGTGCTGGGGTTGCCGCCCGCTCCGGACCCCGAGGGCATCCCCATCGGCGGCATCCCGGGGAGGCTGACGCTCACGCCCTGCGGCGGCTGCTGGCCGCCCCCCTTAGCGCCGGGAGGACCTTGCTGGCCGCCCACCTTTCCGCTCTTGGAATCTTCGTCCCCCGGAATCTCGAACTCCCCGAGCATGCCGCTTTCGGATTTCTTGTCCGCCGGCTGCGTGGAGCCGTCGAGCAAGGCCGGATCGGGCAACGGCCCGCGGGCCGGCCGGGCGCCGCTCTTCTGCGCGGACGACGCCGGCGCGGGCCGCGTCGCGGTGCCACCCGCGGCCTGGCTGCTCTGGGCAAAACCGGGCGGCACGAGCCACAGCAGGGCGACGCCGGCACTGAGGGAAACGAGGCGCGAGGAGGACATGGTGGGGGGTTAGCTGCGGTCGGAGGCGGTCTGGCAGATGACGGTCACGGTGGGGGGCGGGGTCCCGTTGCGGACCTGGAGGAGCATCAGCACGTCCTTGTAGCCCTTGCGGCGGCCGATGACCTGGTAGTCTCCCGGCAGCACCTTGACGGTGAAGTTTTCCGAGAGCGTGGGCTGGCGGTAGTTGGCGATGGAAACATAGGTCTTGCCGTCCGACTTGAATGTCACATCGACCGGCTTGCTCTGCGCATTCAGGAGGGTGTGGAGCTGCTGCATCGTGTCGTCGTTGGGCAGCGGATACTGGGGCTTGATCGCCATCGCGCGGCTGAAGATCCGGATCGCCGCCTGGAACTCCGCGTTGTTGGCGAGCTGCTTCGCGCTCTCGATCAGGCGGTCATACTCGAGCAGCGTTCGGATCATCGTGCCGCAACGGATGTAGGCCTCCTTCGCGTCGGCCTGGTCGGGTTCGAGCTTGAGCGTCTCCGCATAGGCGTCGCGCGCCTCCTTCCACTGGTGCTGGTTCTCGTAGGCGTAGCCCTTGGTCAGCGCCTTCTGCACGGCGTCGCGGTGCTCGTTCTCACGCGCCGAGCGCAACATCGCCTGCACCTCGGCCTTCTGCGGATACACCTTCAGGGCGTTCTGGCACTCGGCGATCGCCTTCTCCCAGTCGCGCCGCTTCACGGCCGCCTGGGCCGCCGTGAACGCCGCGGCAAATTTCGTCTCCTTCTCCAGCCGGCTCGCGCGCGCCGCCCCGGCCTGCGCGGCGGCGGAGAAGCTGTCGAGCGCGAAGGCCTTCTGGTAGGACTCCGCCGCCTCGGCGTACCGCGCCTGTTTTTCCAGCGTCTCGCCCTGGAGCAGCAGGGCAAACACCCGGTCGATGTTTTCCGCGCGCTTCAGGCCCGCGAGCGCGATCTCGTTGCCCGGTGCCACCTCCAGCGCGGCGTTGAAGGCCGTCTTCGCGGCATCCCGCTGACCCTTGGTCAGCGCCTGCTGGCCCTTGAGCAGATTTTCCCCCGCGATCTGGGTGAGGACGGCCTCGGCCTTCTTCAGCTCCGCGAACCCCTCGTCAAAGGCCTTCTTCGCCCCAAGGAAATTGCCGTCGTCGAGCAGCTTGCGGCCCGCCCCGGCGTCCTCGAAGGCCGCCTCCAGCGTGCCGGGCGCGAGGGTGCGCGCGCGCTCGAGATCCTTGATGCGGACGAGGATCGCGTCGTACCCCTGCTGCGCCTCGTGCTTCGCCTTCACATTGCGGGCGAAGGTGTCGATGTCGGCGTTGGCCGCCTCGAACGCCGCAAACGCCCGCGCCCACTCGTGCGCGGCCAGCAGCGCCTCGCCCTCCTGATGGGCCTTGGTGATGAGGATCAGCCGCTGCAACTGCACCGGATGGTCCGTCTGCAGGCGGCGGATCTCGTTGAGCGCCTTCGTCGCCTGCGCGTGCGCCAGCTCGGCCTTCGACTGGCTGACAAACACCGAGTTGGCGTCGCTGTTCGTCATCGTGGCCGCGGCCACGGTACCGCCGCCCTGGAAGATCTCGGGCCCGAGCACCAGCTTCACCGCCCGGATCACGATCGCCGCCGAAAAGAGCAGGATGAAGAAACCGCCGACGGTCCAGCCGAGGAGGCGCTTCCACGTCCAGCGGCGTTTCTCGGCCTCGCGGCCGGCTTCGGGGTTCCAGTGGATTATCCGGCGCTTCTTGCCGGACGAAGAGTCAATTTCATCAGCCATGGTTGGGGGAGGGGGCCACTACCGACCGGAGTAAAACGAAGGGGGGGAGGTAACTGCAACCGGGGGAAAGTAACAGTAACGTTAGACGATTTAGACGGAACATACCGCAAAGTGTTCAGAACTCAACCGTGACCTGTAAGACGAGTAGGACGCAGCCGAGGATGCTTTGTTCATGCCAAAATGCAACGGGACGCCGATTTCTTGAACTCCCGCCCGCGCCCCGCGTCAGGCTTCGCGCCCGGAACGGTGCCGCCACGTCCAGCCTCGCGCGCCCCGCTCGGCCGCACCCCCTCCTCCCCGCCCCGCTCTCCCCCGCCCACCGCCCCTTCCACGCCCCGCACTTGCCAATCGCCCGAACCGCGCTATGCGTTTCCGCGCGCCCGTCACCCCCCACTGACTTTCCATGAAACCGTTTGTCGGACTTGCCGCCCCCGCCCTGCTGGCCGCCACCCTCCTCCTCGGCGGCTGTTACTCGGTCCCCGTCACCGGCCGCAGCGCCATGAACCTCGTCGACGACAAGGAGGTCACGAAGATGAGCATCGGCGCCTTCGACGAGATGAAGCGCCAGTACAAGCTCTCGACCGACAAGGAGCGCATCGCCCAGCTCCAGCGCATCGGCGACCGCATCTCCAAGGTCGTCTTCTGGGACATGCCCGACGCCGACTGGGAGTTCGTCGTCTTCGACGTCCCGCAGATCAACGCCTTCGCGATGGCCGGCGGCAAGGTCGGCGTCTTCAGCGGCCTCTACAAGATCATCGAAAACGACGACCAGCTCGCCTCGGTCATCGCCCACGAGATCGCCCACGTGACCGCAAAGCACATCCACGAGCAGCTCTCGCAGGAGATGATGGTCAACACCGGCGGCCTCGTCGGCGGCGTCGCCCTCATGGGCTCGGGCGCCGGCATGCTCACCTCCTCCGCCATCATGAACGCCTACGGCCTCACCGCCGGCGTGAGCGGCCTCGCCTTCGGCCGCAAGCACGAGAAGGAGGCCGACTACATCGGCCTCATGTACATGGCCCGCGCCGGCTACAACCCCGAGGAGTCCGTGAAGGTCCTCGAACGGCTCGACCAGGAATCCGCCAACCAGCCCGCGCAGCCGGCCTTCCTCTCGACGCACCCCGGAAACCCCGAGCGCATCGTCCAGCTCCTGGACGCGATGCCCAAGGCCCTCAAGCTGCGCGAGCAGGCCAAGATCGAGCAGAAGCCGATCCTGATCAAATAACCGCCGCCACCCCGCCGCCAGCCGCGGTGCGATTGGGTGGGAGCTGGTCGGATTTGGTTGGATTTGGTCGGATTTTCCCGTGCCCCCCGGCGGAAGGGGACCGCGAGTCGGATTGGCCGTGCCTCCCTGGAGGGCGTCCGGCTTGCGGACGCCTCCGGGAAACGTCGCACTGCAACACAGATTTCCCCGGAAGCGCGTGCCGCCACAGCCGGGGCCAGACGACGGATTCTTTACCGGAGCCAACGAAGGCCACAGAGAAACGCGCGTAACGCCGCTCTCCGTTCTCACCGTTTCCTCCTGTTCAATCCGAGGGGCTTGATGTGCTGAGGTTGGATTCACTTGGATTTGGTCGGATTTGAGCGGACCCGCCATCGCGGAACGCGACGGACGGGTCGGATTGGGCCGTGCCCGCCATGGAGGGCGTCCGGCTTGCGGATGCCTCCGGGAAAGATCGCACCCCGGCGCCTGCAAGCCAGGCGCCCTACACGACCCGATCGACCGCCGGCTTCCCGTTTCGTGTCTTTCGTGTGTTTCGTGGTTCTCCACCCGGGTCCTCGGCACGCTCCGATTTCCGTGTCTTCCGTGTGTTCCGTGGGCCCTCCTCCGATGGCCTGAATCTGTGCCTCACGCCACGAGGCCATGCGCCCAATTATAAAACGTCCGTTGGAGCGGCTCGGCCTGAACCGGCTCGGCTTGGACTGGTTGGATTTCCTGAGGTTGGATTTGGTCGGATTTGGTTGGATTTACCTCTGAGGACTCAGTCGCCGCCGGAGCCGGATTCGCGCCGTATTCTCCGGCCGGCGCAGGCACCACCGCGTCACCGGCCACGGCCTCACCCGCCGCCACCGGAGCCGGCTCGGTATTCGCCGGCGTCGCCGCCACCGCCGCAGCCGGCTCCAGCGGCACCGTCACCTTCGCACCCGCCGCCACGGCCGCGGCCGCCGCCTGGGCCCGGGTCACGCCCATCGCTCCCTCCCACGACGGCCCGCTCGCCGCCGCCGCCACACTCGCCACACTCGCCGCGCTCGCCGTGCTACCAACACTCCCAGCACTCGCCCCCGTCGCCGCACTCGTCGTCGTCGCGTTTCCCGCGCTCGCCGGCCGCGCCGTCCCGGTCTCGTACGCCGTCTTGATTTTGGCCACCGCGGCGACCTCCGCCAGCGCCTGCTGCGCCAGCGGACCGGGCTTCAGTTTCTTGCCCCA
>JAPLTR010000270.1 GCA_026398065.1 Verrucomicrobiota bacterium
CGGCCACATAGACATTGCCGTCGCGGTCGAGCACGAGGCCCTCCGGGTAGAAGAAATTGGCCGCCACGCCGGTGCCGGTGGTGCCACCGAAATTGCCCGCCCGGCTGGCGAAGGTCGACACCGTATACCCGGATTGCACACCGAGGACCATCGCGGCGCTCGTGGCCGCTCCGCTGCCATTGCCCACCGTGACAGAGTAGATGGCGCTGTCGCGACCCTGCACCGGGTTGAGCGTCAGGGTGGGGCCGTTCTGACCGGGGAGCGGGACGCCATTTTTCAACCACTGATAGGTGGCGGTTGCTCCGCCTAGCGTCGCCTCCAGCGCGAAACTGACCGTCCCGCCCACCGCCACCACACCGTCGGCTGGAGTGATATAGGTGCGGGTGACTTTCGGATTCACGACGACGGTCGCGGACTCGCCCGTGAGCTGGCCCACGGCATTGCTCGCCTGGGCGGTGTACACCCCGGCATCGCTGACCTGCGCCCGGCTGAGCGGAAAAAACGAGTTGGTCGCCCCGGCGATCACCGTGCCATCGCGATACCACTGCACGGACGGAGTAGGGTAGCCGGAAGCGCTGAGGTAGAGGATGGTCTCTTCGCCGGCCGTGGCCGTGACGAGACCGCGGGACTGGCCGACGATCGCGGGCGCCTGTGTCCCTGTGCGCACGGTGACGACCGCCGGATCGCTCGTCGTCGCGCCACCCTCGCCGGTCACGATGACAGTGTAGGTCCCGGCGTCGGCTGTCCGTGTGCTGTCGAGACGCAGGCTGGCGGCGGTGGCGCCTGCGACCATCGCGCCATCCTTCAGCCATTGGTAAGTGAACGGCGGAGCGCCTGCGGGCGTGACGGACAAGGACATCGGCAGCGCGACCACTGCGTCGAACGCGACCGGCTGCTGGGCGATGGTCGTGGCGGGCACCGGCTCGGAATCGAGTCTGGCGAGGCGGACCGTGCTGTTGGCGCCATCGACAATGGCGAGTGTGCCGCCGGCATCGACGGCGAGGCCGCGGGGCTGGTTGAACCGCGCCACGGCGCCGATGCCGTCGGTGGTGCCGGTTGCGAAGGAACTGCCCGCGATCGTTGTCACGACACCGGCCGGCGAGATCCGCCGGATGGTGTGGCTGTCGTCGGCGACAAAGACCTGGCCGGACCGATCGATGGCGACGAAACGAGGAAACTGGAACCGGGCGGTGGTGGCGGGGCCGTCGACGGAGCCCTGGCTGCCGGGGACACCGGCGAGGGTCGAGACCGTGCCATCGGGCGCGATCTTTCGGACGCAATTGTTATTGTAATCGGCGACGTAGATCGTCCCGGCGGCGTCGACTGCGATGCCCTGCGGGTTGTTGAAGCGCGCGGAAAGGCCCGGACCGTCGGCTGCGCCGATCTGGCCGGTGCCGGCCACGGTCGTCACTTCGCGTGCCGGCGAGATTTTACGGATGCGTTGGGTGTAGTCGGAGACGAAGATGTTTCCCTGGGCATCGACGGCCACGCCCGTGGGATTCTGGAACAGGGCCGTGGCGGCCGGACCGTTGGTGCTGCCAGAGGTATTGGGCGTGCCTGCGACGGTGGTGACGGTGCCATCCGGGGCGAGGCGGCGGATGGCGTTGCCATCGGCGAAATACACGTTGCCGGCGGCATCGAGGGCGAGACCTTCCGGCCGCGAGGAAAACGAGGGCACCGCCGGGTCGCGGAGCGTCAACGGCGTGGCGAGCGTGCTGACGATGCCGTTGGGGGTGATCCTGCAGAGGCGCGAATTGGCGCTGTCGGCCACGTAGAAATTTCCCGCCGCGTCCACGCCGAGGCCCGAGGGAGTGGAGAAGCGCGCGACGTCGCCCGGGCCATCCGCCCGGCCGGAGACGCCGGCTTTCCCTGCAAGCGTGGTGGTCAGGTAACCGCTGGAGACGGTCAGCCGGGTCGCCGGGCCGGTGGTTGCGCCGCCCGCGGTGGCGATGGTGACGGAATAAGTCCCGCCGTCACGCGGCGTCCCGGCGGCGATCGTGAAGGACGCGCCGGTGGCATTGGGAATGGGCACGCCATTTTTCAGCCACTGATACTGCGCGGCCGGTGTGGTCGTACCGGCAGTGAACGTGTAGCTGCCGCCGGCGTTGATCGTGGCGGTGGACGGACTTTGCGCGGCAAGTTGCGCGGCGGAGAGCGCCAGAAGGAGGCAGCAGGAGAAAAGGAGGCGAATCATCGGCGAAATAACGACAATCGCCCACGCTGCGGCTTCCCGAAGGAGGCGGCAAACAGGATTTAGGTCACCGTGGATGCTTCGTCGTCGGTCATGGTCGAACGTAGCGAAGGATCAAAAACTCACATTTGCGCTGAGGCGGTAGGTGCGGCCGGTCTGCCAGACGGCGCCGTAGAATTTGTCGTCGTCGGCGAGGTTGGCGAGGTTGACCTGGAAGGTGGTGTTGTAGCGGCCGAGCTTGCGGCGGTAGCCGAAGTTCAGGTCATAGATATAGTGCGCCGGCACGAGGCGGCGGTCCACGGTGATGGCGCCGGTGTTGGTGGCGACCGTGATCAGCTCGGCCTCGCGCTGGCCAAGGTATTTGGTGCCGAACATCACCCAGGTGTTCTTGAGGAAGGTCCGGTTGAACTCGTAGCGGGCGTAGGCCGTGCCGGTGTACTTCGAGATGTCGGTCGAGGGCTTGCCGAGGTAGCGGCTGGAGCTGCCGCCGGCGTTGACGAAGTTCTGCTGCGCGAGCAGGCGCACGGGATCGGGGTTGGCGGGCGTGGCAAAGGGCGCGATCTCCTTGATCTGCACGTCGTTTTCCGAGACCCCGACGTTGAAGCGCAGGTTGCGCAGGGGGATGTAGTCGACCTTGAGGTCGAAGCCCTTGGAGTCCGTGGAGGTCTTCACGAAGGCGCCGAAGCCGGAGCCGTTGACGGTGCCGGTAGGCGTGACGAGGAGGTTCTGGATCGCGGCGCCGAAGTTCACCGGGCGGTCCTTGTCGCTCATGGAAAAGCCCGCGAGGCTGAAGAGGAGCTTGCTTTTGAAGAGGTCGAAGCGGATGCCGGCCTCGGCGTTGCGCACCGTGGCGCCGTCGAGGGGGGTGCCGTTGCCGTCGTAGGCGGAGTAGGCGGGGCCGGGGTCGACGGCGCTCATGACATTGGCGTACAGGCGGACCCACTCGACGGGGAGCCAGATGGCGGTGGCGCTCGGGGCGGTATTGCGCACGGGCTTGGGACGGCGGACGCCGTTGAGGGTGGAGCCACTGCCGGCGGGGGCGGGGCCGTTCCAGAGGTAGTTGCCGGCGGTGTCGTAGACGTTGCCGGCGCGGTCATTGCGGGAGTCGAAGAGGCCCACGATGGTCTGGAATTTGTCGTGGAAGAAACTGCTCTGGAGATTGGCGTAGAGATTCCGGTCCCAGAAGAGCGAGGTGAGGTAGGAGGACTTGGTGCCGATCGCGGTCTCGGGTCCCTGGGGATACTGGTTGATGGCGGCGTGGTCCCAGCGCTTCACCGAGGTGAAATCGCGCGGGTCGCGGAAGCGGGTCAGGATGACGTCATTCGGCAGGGCCTCCCAGGCGCGGGTGGCGGGATCGGCGGCGTTGCCGGTGTTGCCGTAGTAGAAGTTCTGGTTGGCGGCGTTGTTGCCGGAGGTGAGCGGGCCGTAGCTGATGCCGGTGATCATCCGGTGCTTCACCGGGCCGGTGTCGAAGGCGAGGTAGAGCTCGGACTTCCAGGTGGGGCGGACGGTGCGCGAGGAGTTGGTGATGTTGTCCGGGCGGATATCGAGGATCTGCGGCTGCGCGGTGCCGGACGACGGGCGGAGCATCGCGAGGAAACGCGGGTCGGTGCGGATGCGGAGGGGGATGGAGGCGTCGTTGGCGTTGCGGAGCGCGATGCCGAAGCTGCGGCTGCGGACGTTGATGTCTTCGGCGCTGTAGCCGCCCCACCACTGAAGGTTGTCGGTGAAGCGATGGTCGAGGCGGTAGGTGGTGACGTAGGTGCGCTCCTTGCGGAAGGTGTCAGGGCCCTCAAAGCGGAAGTCGCGCTGGTTGGGCGTGGTGAGGACGCGCGCGGTGCCGGGGCGGCCGTCGATCAGGGTGCCGTACGGGGTGCCGTTGGGGGCGAGGGTGTTGTCGGTGAGGAAGAAATTGCGGATGTTGTCGCGGGTGTTGAAGCGCGACTCGACGGAGGCGAGGAAGGTGGTCTTGGGGCCGATCTTCGCGGTCAGGGTGGGGTTGAGGACGAGCGTCTGCATCTCGTAGTACATCGCGTTGCTCTTGGTCTCGGAGTAGGAGAACGGCAGGGCGAAACCGACGGTGCGGGGGACGACCGGGCCCGAGACGAGGGCCTCGACGCGGCGGAAACCGTAGGAGCCGAAGCTGGTGCCGAGGCGGGCGACGGGGCGGTCGCCGGCCTGCACGCTGCCGACGTTGACGACGCCGCCGGTGCCGTTCTGGCCGTAGAGCGCGCCGCCCGGGCCCTTGATGATGTCGACGCGGCTCATGGTGATCGGGTCCATCGGGACGAAGCGCGCGAAGCCGTCCTTCTTCATGCCGGCGGAGATGCCGCGGATGAGGAGCGTGGTGTTCTCGGGGTTGTCCTTGGTGCCGCCGACGCCGCCGGCGGTGGTGTCGAGCTGGATGCCGCTGACGTACTCGAGGGCGTCGCGGATATCGAGGGCGCCGATGTCGCGGAGGAACGCGGGCGTGAGCACCTCGATGTTCATCGGGAGGTCCTTGACGGGGGTGTTGTAGCGCGTGCCGGTGGTGGTGTTGGCGGCGCGGTACTCGTCGTCGTTCTGGGCGGAGACCTGGAAGACATTGAGGAGGACGACGTCCTTGTCGTCGCCGGCCCGCGCGGTTGCCGCGGAGGAGGGCGTGGGGACGGCCTGGGCGCGGGCGAGGGGCGCGGCGGCGAGCAGGGCGGAGGCGAGGAGGAGGGAACGGGGTGGTTGCATGGGCAGGGGCGGACGGAGCCGCGGGGTGAGGCGGAGGGGTTGCCGCGAACGAAGACGGCGCTCGCCAGCGGTCGCGAGGGGTTTATCGTTTTAATCGTAAAGTGAAACGCGCCCTCAAACCCTCGATGAAGCACGTGGCCCACGCGGCGGGCGTGTCCGTGATGACGGTGTCGCTCGCGCTGCGGCGCGACCCGAGCATCCCGGCGCCGACCCGGGAGCGCGTCCTCGCGGCGGCGGCGAAGCTCGGGTACCGGACGAACCCCCTGGTGTCGGTGCTGATGGCGGGCCTGCGGGGCTGGCATCCGCGGGGGCGCGACGCGCACGTGATCGCCTACGTGGAGAGCTACCCGGCGAGCGCGACGCCGCAGCAGACGGGTTCGCTGCGGCGGTTTCGCGAGGGGGCGGCGGAGGGCGCGGCACGGCACGGCTACCGGCTCCAGGTCTTCCGGCTGGGGGAAGGCGGGCTGGGCGAGGCGCGGCTGGAGTCGGTGCTCGCGGCGCGGGGCATCCGCGGCGTGGTGTTCGCGCCGTTTCCGCAGACGGGTTCGGCGCTGGCGCGGCCGTGGGAAAACCATGCACTGGCGACGCTGGGGTTTTCGCTGGCGCGGCCGGCGCTGCACCGCGCGGTGAACCACCAGATCCACTCCATCCGGCTCGCGCTCGCGGAACTGCTGGCGCTGGGCTACCGGCGGATCGGCGTGGCGATGACGCGGCACGAGGATGCGCGCGTGGAGCGCAACTGGCTCTCGTCGGTGCTGCTCGCGCAGCACGAGCACGCGGGCACGGACCGGAGCTTTCCGCTGTTCTTCGAGGACCGGATCGAGCGCGGGGCGCTGCGGGCCTGGCTGCGGCGGGAGCGGCCCGAGGTGGTGGTGAGCACGGAGGAGGGCATGCCGGCCATGCTCGCGCGGACGCGCGGACGCGTGGGGTTTGCGCACATGCACCTGACGCCGGAGCAGGCGGGGACCACGGGGATCGACCAGAACAACGAACGCGTGGGGGCGGCGGCGGTGGACCTCGTGGTCGAGCAGCTGCATGCGAACCGCTTTGGCATCCCCGAAAACCCGAAGACGGTGCTGATCGAAGGCCGGTGGGTGGCGGGGACGACGGCGCGGGGACCGGGACGGAGGCCGGCGCCCCATGGCTGAACGTCCGCCACTGCGCGCTTTCCTTTTTCCCGGGGCCGCCCACGCTCCGCGGGGAATGGCGCCTGCCGATGCAGCCACCCTCTCTCCGGTCGCACTCCTGCCCGAGGGCTTTCGTGCGGGCACCCTCCGCGGGGCGGAAGGGTTTGTGCGCGCGGGGCAGGACGACGCGGGCCGCTGGTGGCTGATCGACGCGGACGGGCGGCCGTTTTTCTGCCGGGCGGTGCATGGGGTGCGGGCGGCGCCGGCGCCGGTCGACGAGACGGTGGGCGGGCGCGCGGCGAGCGCGGGGCCCTTCGCGCCGGACGAGCATCCGGCGGTGCGGCTGCGCCGGTGGGGCTTCAACGCGACGGGCATCGGCGGCGACGGGACGGGGCGCGACGACGGGTTTGCGTTCATGGCGGGCGTGGATTTTTGCGAGGTCGGGGGCGCGCTCGTGGCCCCGGGCCTGCGGCTGCCGGATGTGTTCGACCCGGACTGGCCGCGGCTGGCGGCGTTGCGGGCGCATGCGGTCTGCGCGCCGTGGATCCTGAACCGCGCACTGATCGGGTGGGTGACGGACGACCAGCTGCGGTGGGGGACGCCGGGCGGCGGGCGGCCGGGGCTGCTGCAGCTCTGCCTGAGCCTCGAGCCCAACCACGCGGCCTACCATGCGGCGTGGGAGTTTGTGCTCGCGCTGCACGGCGGCCGGATCGAGACGCTGGCGCGCGCCTGGGGCGTGGCGGTGGCCAACAAGGAGACGTTGCGCGGCTGGACGCGGTCGGAGCAGGGGGTCGCGACGCGCGGCTACCTGAAGGACGAGGCGCGGTGGACGGGCGAGTTTGCGCGGCGGTATTTCACGGGGACGGCGGCGGCGATCCGCGACGCGGACCCGAACCATCTCGTGCTCGGTTGCCGGTTTGGCGGCCGGGCGGGCGACGTGGTGCGCGCCGCGTGCGCGTATCCGGCGGTCGATGTCGCACTGCTGGACTGGAACGACCTGCCGGCGGGCGGGGCGGGCGCGGGGCCGGTGCTGGCGGGGGATGTGTGCTGGGCGGACGCGGATTTCCGCGAGGTGCCGGCACCGGCGCGTGGCAAGAAGCTGACGACGGTCGAGCGCATGCTGAAGCGCGGACGCGCGGCGCTGGAGCGCGCGGCTCGACACCCGGCGGTGGCGGGCTATGTGTGGCGCCAGTGGCTGGACGAGCCCGGCGAGCAACCGCCGTTCGCCCGCGGCCTGGTGCACGTCAACGGCACCGACGCGCGCGAGCACACGGAGCTGCTCGCCGCGTTCAATGCGCGCGCCGAGACCCTGCGGCGCACGCCGGTCAGGCCAACTGTTTCCCCATGAAAAAATCCCTCCTCGTCCTCTGGTTGGCAACCGGCCTCGCCTGGCTCGCAGGCGCCGGGTGCGCGCACATCAACACGAGCCCGGGAGGCGACGTGAACCGCGCGATCGCGGGCACGGTGAATTTCCGCGGCGACCTGGTGCTCCCGCCCGACGCCGAGGTGGTGGTGCGGCTGATCGACGCCACGGGCTCCGGGCAGGCGTTGAACCCGGCGAGCCAGGACCTGCCCGTGGCCAACCGGCCCCGCGTGGTCGCGACCGAGCAGGTGCTGGGCGAGCAGACGATCAAGGCCCCGGCGGCGGGCGCGGTGCCGTTTCGCATCGAGTACACGGCCGACGACGCGCAGCTCCGGCACGGGCTGAACCTCGACGCGCGCATCTCGTTTGGCGGCCGGGTGCAGTTCCGCACGGTGACGACGCGGGCCGTCACGTTCGGCAACGCGACGGACAAGCACGAGATCTGGGTGCAGGCCGTGGCGCGCTGAGCCGGACCGCCCTTCGCATTTTTGAGTCCCACCCCCACCACACCCATGAGCCTCACCATCTGGTGCAACGCCAAGTTTTCCGACGCCGACACGCGCCTCCTCACCGAGGGCACGCGCGGCCACAAGCTGGTCTTCTCCGCCAGCGCCAACGCCTCCGTGCTCGCGGCCGGGCAGGCCGATCCCGCGCTGGCGGGGGCGGACATCGCGTTTGGCCAGCCCGACCCGGCGCAATGCCTGGCGCTGCCGAAGCTGCGCTGGGTCGAGGTCACCACGGCGGGCTACACGCGCTACGACACGCCGGAGTTTCAGGAGGCGTTTCGCGCGCGCGGCTCGCGCTTTTCCAATGTCTCGCAGGTCTTCGCCGATCCGTGCGCGCAGCACGTGCTCGGGATGATGCTCGCGCTCGGCCGGCAGCTCCTGCCCTCGCACCGCGACCAGCTCACGGACCACGGCTGGCACTACGCGCAGCGCCGTTACGACTCGCGGCTGCTCACCGGCCAGACGGTGGTCATGCTCGGCTTCGGCGCGATCGGGCGGCGGCTCGCGGAGCTGCTCGCGCCCTTCGGCATGAAGCTCATCGCCGTGCGCCGGCAGACGCGCAGCGAACGCGGCGTGCGCATCATCCCCGAGGAGGCGATCAGCAGCGCGCTCGAGGTGGCGGACCACGTGGTGAACATCCTGCCCGACAACGCGAGCACAAGTCGGGGCGGATCGGCGCGGCGTACCTCGATGTGTTCGAAGTCGAGCCCCTGCCGGTCGATGACCCGCTGTGGTCGGCGCCGAACTGCTGGGTGACCCCGCACACCGCGGGCGGACGGCACGACCAGGACGAGGCGATCGTGCGCCACTTCCTGGCCAATCTGGCGGCCTTCCAAAGCGGCGGGGAGATGGTGGACCGGGTGGTATGAGGCGGTGGCGGGGGCAGGTTCTTTGAAATAATTCTGCGGTCCGGGAATATCCGGATGGAACGCTGCTCTGATGCACAACCCCGGCGCGTGGGCAGTCCGTCCGAGCCCGGGGCCTCCAACCCAAATCATCAACCGTCACTGTCATGAATAAAACGACCCGTCTCCTCATCACGTCCGCCGCCATCGCCGGGCTCTATGCCGGCTCCCTCGCCTCGAAGACCTTCGCCGCCGACGACAAGGCCGGCACCGCCGAAAAGGCCAAGGCCGACAAGGGCAAGCACGACTGCAAGGGCAAGAATGGCTGCGCCGGCGAAGGCGGCTGCAAGACCAGCGACAAGGGCTGCAAGGGCAAGAACAGCTGCAAGGGCAAGGGCGGCTGCTCCACGATGGAGAAGAAGCCGGAAGCCAAGAAGGACGAGAAGAAGGGCTGATCCCCGCTTTCGAAAACGCGGCCGGCGGATGTCGGCCGCGTTTTTTGAGGATGCTTTCGGCTCACGCGTGGTCCACTCGCTCACGCTCGCGGCTACCAAACCAAGTCATCTATTCGTCCATGCCCGCCAATCGTTTCAACGGCTTCACTGACTACGGGGTCGGCCTCGGTCTGCGGGTGCCGCATTACCAGCACATCCTGGAAAAGAAGCCGACCTGCGGCTGGTTCGAGATCATCTCGGAAAATTTCATGGTCGATGGCGGCCGGCCGTTGCAGGTGCTCGACCAGATCCTGGAGCAGTATCGCGTCGTGCAGCACGGCGTCTCGATGTACTTCGGCTCGGCGGACAAGCCGGACCGGGCGCACCTGAAGAAA
>JAPLTR010000770.1 GCA_026398065.1 Verrucomicrobiota bacterium
GGCAGGATGATCGTCCATTTTCGCGCATAGGGATCCTGTGCACGATCGTAGAATCCCCATTGTTCCTGCATGTGCTGCGTCTGGTAGGTGTTGCCGTCCCATCGCGTAAAGACCGCGAGATATTTTACGGATGCCGCCGCCTCCCCCTGGATCTGCACGAGTTCGAAGAACTGATCGTGGAACGACGCGACAAATCGCCCTTTCTCGTCGGTGGTGTAGGTGTGCTTCTTGGGACTGCTCATCCACTGGTGCACGAATGGAATCGGGACCAGATACCTCCATCCTTTTTCTTCGAAAGCAAACGAGGCATGGCTGATCGGCGCGCCGGCAGAGTCTCGCACCGTACAATCCAAATTAATCGGTTGCCGCCACCTCACGTGGACTTCTTGGCGGACCTGGACATACGCGAGTGCGAGGCATGGAACTGATACCAGAATTCCCAGTGCCCACAGCACTACTTTTTTCGTGGTCATCCGGCCGATCAGTGTTACTCGCTCTTAGTCGGTTGCCTTACTCGCGGCGTATTCATGAGCCTCAGGAGAAGCTGTAAATCGGTGCGCGGCAACGAACAAATCGGTTGCGTGAGGGACATGAGGGGGCGGGGCTCGTCTTGAGGGCCTGTTGCCCAGGCAATGCGTCCCGTTCTTTGGGGGAGCGGGTCCGGCTTTGGAGTGCGGCGACCTGGCGCCGTTTTTTCGGGGCGACCCGGCGCGCCGAGACTTCTGGCAGAGATCGACGCGGACGAATCCCGGAATACCGCGCCAGGGCGCGGTGCGATCCAAAGCGTCGGCGGATCGCCGCACTCCAAAGCTTTCGTCCTCCCGTTGGAGCCCGGGTCTCACCTGTGTCCTTTGGTCAACAGGCCATGGCAGACGTGGAGACCGAGGTGGGTGATGACAGATATTGCCGGGAGGTGGGTGGCGGGAGAGCGATTCAGAGGTGAAGGGAGGTGAAAGTTGAATGTTGACAAAAGTGGAATAAAAGAACTTAGTGGGGTTGTGCCGATCCCGTCCGGAGGAAGGGGGGCACTTTCCGGTTTTCGTCTGTGGACGGGAAATTCGCCCGGCGGACGTCTCGGAGAGACGTCCTTATCTCAATCCATCCACCGTCGTTCAGGCATCAGTCAACACCCTCAACCCACCCACTCCCATGACCCGTACTGGAAAAATCGCCCGACTGCCGCGCGAGGTGCGCGAAGAACTCAACCGCCGGCTCCTCGATGGGGAGTCCGCGCGACGGCTGGTGGCCTGGCTCAATGCCCAGGCGGAGGTGCGGGCGATGCTCGACGAGCATTTCGACGGGCGGGCGATCCGGGTGCAGAGCGTCTCGGAGTGGCGGGCGGGCGGGTGGGGCGACTGGTACCGGGAGCGGCAGGTGCTGGAGCTCGCGGCGCTGATGGGCGAGGAGGCGGACGACTTTGAGGCGCTGGCGAACGGCGCGCGGTTCGCCGACCGGTTTGCGCAGGCGTCGGCGGTCGCCCTCATGGGGCAGCTCCGGGCGGCGGGCGCGATGGAGGAAGGGCCGGCCAAGCTGCGCGCGGTGCTCCGGGTGGTCGCCGGGCTGGTCCGGCTGCGGGGCAGCGACCGGCAGTGGGAACGCTCGGTGAGGGAGGGCGAGCGGCAGGAGTGGGAGGCCGCGGAGCACGGATTGGGGGCGGGGGCGGTGGACGGAGTCGGCGGGGTGAATCCGAGTAAAGCCGACCAAATCCGACCTGCGGGAGGTGGGAGGGTGGCGGAGCCGGCGAGCGCGGGCGCGCTGGGGGCGGGGGTTGCTGGGGCGGCGACGGGCGGGGTGGCGGTGGTGGGGGTGGAGATCAAGGTGAAGACGGGGGCGGCGTTCGGGGCGCGCGGGGTGAATCCGAGTAAATCCGACCAAATCCGACCTCTCGGGATCGGTCGCGCGGTAGAGTTGGCGGGTGCGGGGGCGGTCGCGGTGGCGGTGAGGGATGCGGGGGTGGCGAAGTTTGCGCGGGTCCGGGCGATGGTCGCGGCGGAGGTCCGGCCGGCGATCGGGGTGACGGCGGTGGCGGCGACGGGGGCGGCGTTCGGGGCGCGCGGGGTGAATCCGAGTAAATCCGACCAAATCCGACCTCTCGCGGTCCGGGCGACGGAAGGCCGTGCGTTCGAACGTGGGTGGGCTGAACGTTGGTCGGGCGAGTGCCGGGTAGATATAGCTCCTGAGAGCCGGCGCCCGGAGGTCGCCGGCCACCTTTCGGCCGCATCCGAACGGCCGTCATCCGAAGGCCAGCCATATCCCTATCCGGTGGGGTTTGAGTTTTTGGAGGACGCGCTGGGGGGCGGGACGGGCCTCTGGGGTGGTCGCGCGAGGCGTCTGCAAGACAGACGCCCTACAGGTCGGAGCCCTGACGGACGTCTCGGAGGCACGTCCCTACCTCGAGGCGAGGGCCGGACGGCCCGCCCGGAGGTCGGGCCCTACCCACTGAGCGGAGTGGAGGACCTGATCCGGGCGGCGTGAGTCGCGTGGGTGGATCGGTTCTCTGGTTCTTTGACATATACGGCCCGGAAAGGGGCGGTGGCTCGGTCCGCACGCGAAGGCGTCCGGCTACCCGCACGTCCCAATCGCGGGTGAAGCGGTTTCAGTCCGTGTTTTTTTAGGGGGGCTTCGGACGCGAAGAAAGGCGGACTGAAGTCCGCCCTCCTTTAAGGCCTTGGACGCATCTACCGCCCGTTACTACGGGCGGCTACCCGAATGGCGCTGGGGCCGAGCGTGCTCGGCTGGGGTCACTCGTCGTCGGCGACGCGGAAGATGATCGGGACGCGCATGCGCGTGTTCACTTTGGCCCCACCATTGAGGCCGGCGCGGAACCGCCACTTGCCCACGCCGATCATGGCGGCCTCGTCGAAGCCGGGGTGGCTGCTGGCGATTACCACGGGCGACTGGACCTGGCCCTGGGTGTCGACGATGAACTCGACGGTGACCTTGGCGGTCAGGCCTTCGCGTTTCAGGGTCGGCGGATAGACGGGGGCGGGCTGCATGACCGGCTCGGGAATGCGGTCGAGGTCGGCGAGGTTGAAGATGTTGCCGCCATGGTCGCCGGGCTTGGTGCCGCGGCGGATGTTTTCGGGAATGGTCCAGACCTTGACCGCGTTGATGTCCGGGCGCTCGACCAGGGTCGAGAAGTCGATCTGCTGCACGAAGTCGGTGGGCGTGGGGATCTGGGGCAGGTCGGCCAGCATGGGGGCGGGCTCGCCGAGGTCGGGCTTGGCCCCTGTGTCCTCGTCGTTGCGGACCTGCTCCGGTTCCTCGAGATCCTTCAGCGGGGGAACGACAAAGGTGACGGCGATGAGATTCTCGTCGGCGGGCTTGGGGGCCGGTTTCTTGCGGCCCTTGAGGCCCCAGAAGAGGCCGCAGTGAATCGCCACGGAAATGACGATGGCCACCGTCAGGCGCGAGCGTGAGCGGCGGGGCGAGTTATACCGCCAGGAACCAAGCGGTGTTTTGGAAGAAGGGGTGAACCCGGACGGGAGCGGCACTGGCGTGAGCTGAGCCGCGCGGGTCGCCGGGTTAGGGCACGCGGTCGTTGTCATATATCTACTATACGGCACAAAAGTCGTCCACCCCGCGCACCGATTGGCGGAGACTGTGCATCAATTGCGCTTCCGCGGTGCGCGGCGGCGCGGAACGAGCGAGCGGAGAGGCACCTAGGCAGCTCGATTCAATCCAACCACAGACGAACCCGGATGGACCCGGATTCGAAAGCGAACCCATCGCGTCGCAGCAGTCAGATGGACGTCGCCCGTCGGTGCTCGCGCGTGGTTCCTGGCGTGGCGGCACGCTTCCGCTCGATCGGGTCCAGCCGTGGTTTCCCTCGGAATGACCTCGGCCTAGGCGGTGACGGTGTCGAGCGAACAGCCGTCGGCGACGGCGTTGGGGGTCTCGCAGTTGGGGCGGGCGATGACGCCGGGATAGGGCTCGGGGGCAAACTCGCGCGCGGCGGCGCCATCGGCGAGCAGGTGGCGATCGCAGACGCCGAAGAGCTCGGCCTCGGAGGCGGTGCGGCGCATGTCGTGAAGAAACGCGCCGGTGGGATCGACGCCCTGGCCGACGAAGTTGAGGTATTTCTTCATCTTGTTCACATGAAGCAACTCGGCGAGGCCGGGCACCTGGGTCGCGCGGTAGAGGCGCTCCACGTAGTTGCGGACGTCGGCGAGGGTGAGCGGGGTGACGGGCCGGCCGGCGAAGGCCTCGCGGCACTGGCGGAAGATCCAGGGGTTGCGGATGGCGTGGCGGCCGATCATCACGCCGGCGGCGCGGGTCTCGGCGACGACGGCGACGGCGCGGGCGGCGGAGAGGACGTTGCCGTTGGCGAGCACGGGGCAGCGGGCGCGGGCGACGGCGTGGGCGATGTGGTCGTAGTGGACCTCGCTGCGGTACATCTCCTTCACGGTGCGGCCGTGGACGCTCAGGAGGTCGACGCGGTGCTCGTTGACGAGGTCGAGGACGCGGTCGAAGGGTGACGTATCATCGAATCCGATACGCATCTTGACGGTGAAGCGGCCGGGCACGATGGCACGGAGACAGGCGAGAATCTCGCCGATGCGGGCGGGGTCGCGGAGGAGGCCGCCGCCGACGTTCTTCTTGTAAACCTTGGGGGCGGGGCAGCCGAGGTTGAGGTCGATGCCGGCGACGTTGTGGCGGAGCAGCTCCTCGGCGGTGCGGGCGAGGTGGCCGAGGTCCTCGCCGATGAGCTGGGCGAAGACGGGGCGGCCGGTGGCGTTTTCGTCGATGGAGCGGAGGATGTGCTTCTCCGGGCGCGACTGGGCGTGGACGCGGAAGAACTCGGTGAAGAAATAGTCGGGCGCGCCGTAGTGGGCGACGACGCCCATGAAGGCGAGGTCGGTCACGTCCTGCATGGGCGCAAGGGCGGTGAGCGGCTGGCCGGGGACCAGCGGGGCGGGGAGGGCGGAACTCACTTGTCGTCGTCGGCCTCGGTGTCGCCCTCCTCGGCCTGCTGCTTGAGCACGCGTTCGAGGATCTCGGTCATGTCCTCGACGGCGTCGAAGACGGCGCGGGCGACGTAGATCGGGCGCTTCTGCTGGAGGGCGAGGACGATGGAGTCGCTGGGGCGGGCGTCGAGCTCGACGATCTTCTTGCCGAGCTCGTTCTCCATCTTGAGGAGGATGCGGGCGAAGAAGGTGCCCTCGCGCGCGTCGTTGACGACGACGTGCTCGAGGCGGGCGCCGAGGCCGAGGAGGAGGCTGCCGATGAGGTCGTGGGTGAGGGGGCGGTCCTTCTTGACGCCGTCGAGGGTCATCTGGATGGCGTTGCCGACGGAGTGGTCGACGTAGATGACGAAGGTCTTGGCCTCGTTGCCGAGGAACACGGCGCAGCCATTGGCGGTGGGCATCACGCCTTTGATGTTCACGACGACGACGTCAGTTTGCATGGCGGTCAAATGTGCCCGGGCCGGGGCGGAGTGCAAGAATGCGTGTGCGGGGGGGCGGACAGGAGGGAAACCGGGAGAGGGAACGAATTTGGTTCTTTGACATATCTTGTATCAAGCGGAGTGGCCCACGGAAGACACGGATGACACGGAAAGAAGACCGGCAGGACAGGTGAGGAAGGGTGGGACCACGAAACACACGAAAGACACGAAAACGACGTGCGGAGGCGCAGCGTGACGGCGCGGAGATTGGAGGGCGGACGGACGCGGAGGGGCGGACGAGGTGCGCACGAGGCGCGCCCCTCCAGGGTTCACTCGAAACCGTAGAGGCTGATGCCCCAGGCGCGGGCCTGCTCGAGCACGGCGGGCTTGTCGAGGATGATGACCTTGCCGGCCTCGAGGGCGGCGGCGGCGAGGTGGGCCTCGCGCATGGTCTCGAGGGTGCGGGAGCCGAAGCAGGGGACGTCGAAGCGCCAGTCCTGGCGGGTCTTCACGGTCTTCACGAAGAGGGCCTCGTCGGTCTTGAAGGTGCCGGCGCGGCGGAGCATTTCGTCGGTGCCCTCGAAGGCCTCGACGGCGAGCACGGTGCACTTGCGGACGACGCAGCCCTGGCCGATGTCGAGGCGGGCGGACTCGCGGGCGATGTGGATGCCGTGGTCGAGGTAGTCGCGGTCGATGGGAAAGGTCTTGCCCGTCATGCAGCCGGCGGAGGCGAGGTGCGCGTCCATGAAGGAGCGGGCGTCGAGGAGGGTGACGCCGAGTTCCTCGATCTCGGCGGCGATGGCGCCGAAGATGGTCTCGGCGTTGCGACGTTTCAGGGAGGCGAGGATGCGGACGGCCTTGAGGTCGGGATGGAGGCCCTTGAAGAGGCGGCGCGGGGTGATCTGGCCGGCCATGATGGCGTAGCCGGCGCCGAACTCGCGGAGGGACTTGAGCATCTTCCCGAGCTGGCCGACGAGGAGCATGCGGCGGTCGGCCTCGGCGAACGAGGCGTAGAGGTCGGGGCGGGTTTCCTCCTCGAAGGCGACGAGCTTCAGCGGGATGCCGGCGGCGCGGACGGCCGCGGCGATGAGCATCGGGTAGACGCCCTGGCCGGCGATGAGCACGACGGGCCGGCGTGGATCGAAGGTGGGCGGAAGGAAGGCGGAGGGCAGCGGCACGGTGGCACGCTGGAGGGGGAAGGCGGAAGGCGGAAGGCGGAAATCGCGCAAAACGGGGTGCCCACGGAACACACGGAAGCCACGGAAGCACCGGAGCGTGCCGAAGGGGAAGGAACCACGAAATACACGAAAGACACGAAACCGCGAGGGGGCGCGGCGGGATAGGGAGGCTGGGCGGGACGAGGGCGGGCGTCCGGCTGGCGGATGTCTTCCGGTGGTACGCGCGGCGTTGGGGAGGCGGGTCAAGGCGTCTGCAAGACCGACGCCCCATAAGGGAGGAGCGCGGCGACAAAAAGGCCGCGCGGTGAGGCGCGGCCGGAAGGGGCGGGCGCTAGGTCTGCGCGCCGTAGTATTTCTTGTAACTGCGGTAGTACCGGTAGTTCGAATAGTACTCGATGCGGCGCGGCGAGAGGCCGTTGAGGACGACGCCGAGGACCTCGTTCTTGCCGTTGCGGAGCGCGCGCATGTAGAGGCGGATGTGCTTGCGATAGGCGCGATTGAACCGGCAGACGTAGACGACCTCGTCGATGCGCTCGGCGATGAGGAGCGAATCGGTGACGGCGCCGAGGGGTGGGGAGTCGACGATCACGAGGTCATACTCGCGCTTCAGCTTTTCGAGGAGCTGGCCGAAGATCGGGTTTTCCAGGAACTCGGTGGGGCTCTTGGAGCGGCCGCCGGAGCAGAGGAGCGAGAGGTTTTCGCCGATCTTGATGATCCCGAGATTGGGGTTGGTGGCGAGGTCGCCCTCGAGCGAACCGCCGGCCTCGTACCACGGGATGAGTCCGGCGACGTTCTGCTGCTTGAAATGGCGGTGCAGCATCGGACGGCGGAGGTCGCAGTCGATGAGGAGCGTGCGCTTGCCGTGGCGGGCGAAGCTGCCGGCGACGTTGCACGAGATGAGCGTCTTGCCCTCGCCGGGGATCGTGCTGGTGATCAGGATGGACTTCGGGAAATCGAGCTTGGAGTGGATCTTGATCGAGCTGTAGACGCTGAGGAACGCCTCCACCCCCGGCGCCTGCTTGTTCTCTAGGAGCAGGGTGTACTTCTCCTCGTCCTTCATGTTGGAGAGGTCGGGGATGATGCCGAGGAGGTTGGCGCCGATGAACGACTCGACGTCCCAGGCGCTCTTAATGCGGTCGTCGATGAAGCTCAGGCCGACGGCGACGACGAAAAAGACGATCACGCCGAGGCCGATGGCGGTGCGCATGATGATCGGTTTGTTGGGCGTGTAGGGGTCGCCCGGCATGGTCGCGACATCGAGGGGCCGCAGGGGGATCTTGTCGAATTTGGCGGTGGTGTGGGTCTGGTTGAGCCGGTCGAGCACCGCGCGGTAGTTGGTCTTGGCGATGTCGGCCTTGTCCTTGAGATTCCGATACTCGATGCTCAGGTCGGCGAGATCCATGCTCTTGCGCTCCTGCTTGGCGTACTCCTCCTGGAGGGTCTTCACGCTCTGGCGGACCTCGGCGAGCCGGGTTTTCAGGTCGGCGATCGCGAGCTCCTTGGCCTTCTCCAGCTGGTCCTCGGTGGTGGCGATGCGGTTGGCCACATCGATCATCTTGGGGTGGCGGTCGAGATAGCGGTCGGTCAGGAGCACCTGCTCCTGCTGCAAGGCGCTGAGCGAGGACTTGAGGGAGGGGATCGAGCCGTGGGTGGCGATGAAGGAGATCTCAAGGAGGTTGCGGTTCTTGGCCTTGAAGTCCTCGACCTGGTTGTATTGGTTTTCGACCTCGCGGAGGCGCAGGCCCTCGGAGATGAGGTTGCCGCTCACCTTCTTGAGGGCGTCGTTGATCATGTCCTTGGAGCTGTCGAGCGAGATGAGGTCCTTGTCGCGGATGTACTGCTGGAGCTTCTGCTCGGCGACGCCGGACTCCTGTTCCAGGCGCGCGGCCTGCTCCTCGAGGTATTTGACGGCGTCGGTGTTCTTGCCACTGGCGTTGTCCAGGAGGAAGTCCATGAACTTGCGGACGTAGCGGTTGGCCACGAGCATGGCGGCCTCCGGGTCCTGATGGGTGACGTTGATGCTGATGAGATAGCTGTTGCGCATCGACACCGGCGTCATGTTGCCGAGGTCGAGGCCGACGGACGAGGGCGGGGTGCCGGGCGGCGAGCGCTTGAGCGCGGCGCGCTGGAGAATGCGCTGCTCCTCGGGGGTGAAGGACTCGACGACCTTCCGGCGCAGCACACCGCTGGTGAGCTGCTGGATGGCGGTGTTCATGTCCATGTCGTTGCGGATGGCGGTGTCGACGACGGACTGGGTGGAGAGCACGGAGTCGGGCTTCTCGAACTGCATCGTGGCCGCCGCGGCGTACATGGGGATCTCGCGCATCTTCCAATAGCCGAAGCCCGCCGCCGTGAGGAGTGCGAGCGGGAGCGCGATCCACAGCCTCTCCCGGAGAATGATGTAGTAGTCGCGCAGCGAGCGGCGCTCGACGACATCATCCTCGTCGTCGCGCGAAGCGTTGGACGAAGGCGACGAAGAAGGTGGTTTGGAAGAGGAATCAGCCATCGGAGCGGTGCGCGTTAAATCATTTTCTCGTCGACGTAGACCACGTCACCGGGCTCGAGGACAAAGGAGCCGTCGGTGGAGTTCTTGGTGTCTTTGCTGCGGATCACGCTGTCGATGTCCTTGGTGAAGATTTTCGAGGTGCCGTCGGGCTGCGGGCGGCTGACGCGCACCTTCTTGCCGTTGGCGGTGTCGGTAAAGCCGCCGGCGCGGAGGACGAGGTCCTTGAGGGTCATGACGGTCTCGGGCGGAAGCGGGTACTTGGCGGGGATCTTGACCATGCCGGAGATGGAGACCTCGCGGGGGGAGTAGTCCTCGATGTTGAGGGAGACCTGGGGATTGCGGAAGATGCGGCCCTCCTTGTACGCGTTCTCGATGGCGGTCTGGGCGGCGACGACGGTGAGGCCGGCGATATGGACCTCACCGATCAGGGCGAGGTTGACGTTGCCGTTGGCGTCGACGCGCTTGTTGGCGGCGTTGTACTCGCTTTCGCCGATGATCGAGATGCTGACCTTGTCGGACGGGGCGATGCGGTAAGACGCGGCCTTGGGCGCCTCGGTCGGCGCCGACGGGGGCGGCTCGGCGGCGGAGACCGGGAAAACGACGGCAAACCCGACGAACAACAGGCCGAGGGCCTGGCGGAGGACGAGGGAGCGGTGGAGGGTTTTCATGGCGGTTACCAGCGGGAAGTGACGGTGAGGCCCCAGGTGTCGCGGACGAAATCGGCGAAGGACACGGTGGACCAGTTCTTGAACCAAGCGTAGGTGAGCGAGGCCCGGAAATGCTCGTTCAAGGTGTAGTTGAGGGCGGCGTTCCAGTTGGCGTAGTTGACGACGTAGCTCGCGGAGCCGCTCGCGGTGACGGCGCGGTATTCGGCGCTGTCGGTTTTCCCGTGAGGTGTCCGCACCTGATAGCCGACGCGAACGGAGCCGTTGATGCCCTTGATGATGCGGCCGGAGACGCCACCGGTGACGGCGTGGTCGGTCGTGGAGGTGTTGACTGAGGTCTCGCTCTCACGGAAACGGTAACCGGCGACGAGGTCGCGCTCGTTGGACAGGAGATAAAAGAGGTCCGCGGCGGCGGTGTAGGTCGAGAGGTTGGCGAACTGGACCTCGTCGATGTACCGGCGCCCGCTGTAACCGAAGGAGCCGGCGACCGTGAACCGTTTGATCACGGGATATTTGAAGCTGAGGCCGGCGTTGTAGCTCCACGAGCTGGCACGGATGTTGACAGCGGAGTCGGCGCGGCTTTCGCGCGCGGCGCTGAGCGTGAGCGAACCGGTGGTGCGGCCGCTCTGCTTGGTCAGCTCCATGGCGTAGGAGGGATTGCTGAAGTCCTCGCTGCGCAGCTTGCCGAACTTGGAGGCGGTGACCGTCATACTGGCGTTGACCCCGATCCAGCCGGCGCGGCGGGTGTACTCCGCGACGACGGTGGAGGAGTAGACGAAGTCGCCGTCGCTGTCGCGGTTGGCGAAGACATTGGAGTCGCGGGTGACCCCGAACGACCCCGTGACGAAAACGTGGTCGTGGCTGTCGTTGAATGTGACGAGCGCACGGGCGGGAGCGCAGGCGATGCCGGTGACCAGCAGGGCCGCAATCGCGACGCGAAGCTCTCGCCAAAATTTCATGGGCTCGGGGGCGGGAGCGGAGTTACTCCGAGCCGGGCGACGTGCTGGTGAGGTTGGCGGGGCTCACCGTGAACTGAACCGGCAACTCGTTGGGCACCGTGGGGACGACGACGATTTCGCCGCCGCCGGGACTGCTGGCGCCATTCGGGTTGGTGCCGTCGAACGCGGTGACGGTGCCACCGTCGGTTGCCGTGAAATTGTTGCCGGCCGTCGAACGGTCGTCGACGCCGTCAGTCCGTTTTTCGCGGACTTCGAAGTAGACCGTCTTCTTCGCCAGACAGGCCATCGCGACCTTGTCATCGAGGAGGGGCATGTCGTTGCCGGGAATGGGGCGGATCGTGATGAGATTGGGACCGCCCGGAGCGCCCGGACGGATGATGGCCTGATCGCCAGCGCGAAGAGTGTGGCCGCCCATGTCCATCGCTCCGGCGCGCACCGTGCTGTCGCCCTCGATCATCGAAATCTTGGTCTCCTCGTCGTTGGTTTCGATCACGATGCGGCGGCCCCGGATGTTTACCGAGCCATGGGGTGTCTGATAGGTCAGGTTGCTGCCGGCGACCTGCTTGCTGGTGCAGAGGCCGACGGCCCCGCGGGAAATGAAGGCCTGCGTCTGGGAAATCGAGGGTTCGACGTCCATGTCGGCGCGGTTCGGGGTGAACGGTTCCTGGATGAACTTCTTCAGCTCCACCTTGGTGTCCTGATCGAAGTAGGCCCCGGTGCCGTTGGAGTACACGACCGTCGAGAAGATCTTGTTTTTGTCCTCCTCCTTCTCGGCCTTCTTGGTCTCGATGATGGTCCCCTGCGCGTTGTAAACGGCCTTCTTGGCGACGTCCTGCACCATGTCACCGATGTCGATCTGCGCTTCGCCCGAGACGTCCGCGATGTACACCTTGCTCGTTGGGTTCTTCTTTCCCTGGGCCTGGACGACCGACGGCGTGAGCAGACCGGCAACGGCGACGCACGCGACGCGGACGATCAGGCGATCAAGCGAAGGATGGCTGGGTGTTTTCATACGGATGGGTGGACGAGTGGCGCGGAGATGGTTAAGATAGGGTCAAAATGGGGTGTAGACCCTAGTTGTGGCAAGTGCGGATATTTGCTTATCTCATTCGACCACAATATTGAGTATCTTGCCCGGGACGTAGATCACGCGCTTGACGTTTTTACCCTCCAAATGGGGTGCGACACGTGGGTTGGCCCGGGCGGCAACCAAGGCGGCGTCCTGGGACAGGCCGACAGGGACCAGTTGGTCGCCGCGGTGTTTGCCGTTGATTTGGAAGACGAGTTTGACCTCGGTGGTGACGAGTTTGGAGAGATCGACCGCCGGCCATGGGGCGAGCATGACAGAGGTAGACCCATCGCCACCGAGGCGGTGCCAGAGTTCGTCGGCGAGGTGGGGCGCGAAGGGGGCCAGCACCTGCAGAAACGCCTGCATGGTCCCGCGGCTGACCGTCGGGGCCTTTTGGAGAGCGTTGGTGAATATCATCATCTGTGAGATCGCGGTGTTGAAGCGCAGACCTTCGATGTCCTCGCCCACCTTCTTTATCGTCTCGTTGAGGAGTTTCGTTAACTCCGGAGAATCAACGGCGGTTGCGGAGATCTTGGCATTCACCTCGCCCTCCTTGCCGATGCATTCGCGCCAGACCTTTTGGAGGAAACGGTGCACGCCCTCGATGCCGTTAGGATTCCACGGTTTCATGGCCTCGAGCGGCCCGAGGAACATGAGGTAGAGGCGGAGGGTGTCGGTGCCATGGGACGCGATGATGACGTCGGGGTTGACGACGTTGCCGCGGCTCTTGGACATCTTGAATGACTGAGCATCGACCCGGATGGATTGGTTTTCTTTCCAGAACCAATCGTTGCCAATCTTCACCACTTCAGTCTCTACGAGCCGCTTCGTAACTAGATTTTCCAAGCTCCTGGAGTCGGCAGCATTTGCTGAGCGCGGTTTTCCATCGGCCCCAAAAATCAAGCTAAACTCCAGTTCACCAAGGATGATGCCTTGATGGAAGAGCTTGGTGAACGGCTCGGTCTGCGGGACGACTCCGAGGTCGAAGAGGACCTTGTGCCAGAAGCG
>JAPLTR010000038.1 GCA_026398065.1 Verrucomicrobiota bacterium
CGTCGCGCCTACGCCCGTGAGGTGCTCGCGCGCTTCGCCGCCAGGGCCTATCGTCGACCGGTCGATCCCAAAACGGTCGAGCAGCTCGTCGATCTCGCGGAGAAAACCTACTCCGTCGCCGACCACACCTATGAGAAGGGCATCTCACAGGCGATCGTGGCGGTGCTCGCCACGCCGCGTTTTCTCTTTCACCGGGAGACCGCCGAGGCCGCGCCCGCCGGTCAGCCGTAAGCCCTGCTCGCCGATCCGAAGTCGCGCGCCTTCGCCGAGAACTTCTCGGGCCAGTGGCTGCAATCGCGCGGCGTGATCGATGTGGCGATCAATTCCGCCGTCGTGATGGCTGCGGAAACCCCGCCTCCATCGCCCACCCCCGTGAGCTCAGCGCCGCCCCCCGGGGCCTTCCCTGCAGCGCCGCCCGGGCCGACTCCACCGCCACCACCAGCGACCGCCGGTGCGGTTCCCCCACCCCTGCCCGGCCCCGGGGCGGTGGCTGTGGCCGAAGTGCCTGCTGGTCGAAATGGCGGCGGGGGAATTGAGGCCAATGGCGACCCCGCTTTCCGGCCGGGGACTCCTCCTCCGGGCTTTCCCCCGGGCAATGGCAATTTCCCTCCCCGCCCCGGCGGCTTCGGTCGCGGTCGCCGCCCCTTCGTGCCACCCGGCACCGTGCTCACGACCGACATTCGCACCGCGATGAAGCAGGAGACCGAGGCCTATTTTGACCACATCGTGCGCGAAGACCGCAGCGTCCTCGATCTCCTCCAGAGCAACTACACCTTCGTCAACGACCAGCTCGCCCCGGTCTACGGCATTCCGAACATCACCGGCCGCCACATGCGCCGGGTCGAGTTGCCCGCCGATTCGGTTCGCGGCGGGGTGCTCACGATGGGCAGCGTGCTCACCGTCACGTCGAACCCCACACGCACCTCGCCTGTGAAGCGCGGCAAGTGGATCTTGGAAAACATCCTCGGCGCACCGCCGGCCCCTCCGCCGCCCAACATTCCCTCGCTGGAGGAATCCCAGTCGAAGGCCGAGCAGAAGGCCCCCACGCAGCGCGAATTACTGGCCTTGCACCGCGCCGATCCAAAGTGCGCGTCTTGTCATGAACGCATGGACCCCCTCGGCCTCGCGATGGAAAACCTCAATGCGTTTGGCCGCCTGCGCACCCAGGAGTTCGGCCAGCCGATCGAAACCGCGGGCCAACTGGCAACCGGCGAGAAATTCTCAGGCGTTCGCGACCTGAAAAAGGCGCTGCACGACAACCATCGTGTCGAGTTCTACCGCACGCTCACGGAGAAGCTGATGACTTACATCCTCGGCCGTGGCATCGAATATTACGACGTCACCACCGTCGACGCCATCGTCGACGCACTCGACCGGGACGACGGACGCTTTTCGACACTCCTCTTCGGGGTGCTGGAATCCGCCCCCTTCCAACAACGCCGCCTTGCGTCCAATCCGGCGAGCCGTGACGCACCGCCCACCGACCCCACCCCGAAACCCAATTCCACTCAATGAGCACCCGATCCTCCCGCATCGCCGCCGCCCGCCCCTCGCCGATCGACCGCCGTCGCTTCCTCCGCAATCTCGGAATCTGCCTGGCGCTCCCCGCGATGGAGTCATTTTCCACCCGACTCCTGGGGGCTCCGGCCGGGGCCAACGCCGCCCTCGCCGCGACGACGGCCACCGGCGCGCCGCTGCGCACCGCGTTTCTCTACTTCCCGAACGGCGCGATTCCCGGCGCGTGGTGGCCCACCGGCCTCGGAGCCGACTTTGTGCTCAATCGCACGATGGAGCCCCTCGCCGGCGTGAAGGATCACCTGCAGATCCTCGGCGGCCTCACCGACCTCGCCGCCGAGGCCGGGCCCGACGGAGGCGGCGACCATGCCCGTGCCAACAGCACCTTCCTCACCGGCGTCCGGATCAAAAAGACGAACGGCGCCGATTTTCACGCCGGCGTCTCCGCCGACCAGATCATGGCGCAACAGGTCGGCCTGCTCACCCCCTTTCGCTCGCTCGAACTTTCCTGCGACACCGTGCTCAACGTGGGCACCTGCGACACGGAATACGCGTGCGTTTACCAGCACAATCTCGCCTGGAGCTCACCCACCACGCCGCTCACGCCGGAAGTGAACCCCCGCCTGCTGTTCGAGCGGCTGTTCGGCGCCGGTCCGCCCGAGGAGCGCGCGAAAAATCTGCTCATCCGTCAGCAGCAAAAACGGTCCATCCTCGATTTCATCCAGAGCGACTCGCGCGCGCTGTTGCGAGAGGTGTCGGGACGCGACCGGCAGAAGCTCGACGAGTATTTCTCCAGCGTCCGCGACATCGAGCAGCGCATCCAGGCCGCCGAACAGGCGCGCTCCGGCCGGCCGCAACCCGCCGTCGATACGCCCGAAGCCGGCATCCCCGCGAGCTACGCCGAGTACATCCGGCTGATGTTCGACATGCTGCACCTCGCATTCCAGACCGACTCGACCCGCGTCGCCACCTTCATGATCGCCGGCGACGGCAATAATCGCGAGTTCGGCGAAATCGGAGTCAACGACGGCCACCATAATCTCACGCACCACGGCAACAAGCCCGATTGGATCGAAAAGGTCATCCAGATCGACCGCTTCTATGTCAGCCAACTCGCCTATTTTCTGGAGAAAATGGAGCGAACCAAAGACGTCGACGGCCGCTCCCTCCTCCACAACTCCCAAATCGTTTACGGCAGCGGCAACGCGGACGGCAACCGCCACACGCATACCAACCTTCCGGTCATCCTCGCGGGCCACGCCGGGGGCAGGCTGAACCCCGGCCGTCACACGCTGTACAAGGACGAGCCCATCACCAATCTCTACCTCAGCATGATGGATCATGTCGGTGGGACCCGGCCCATGGATCGCTTCGGCGACTCCACCCGCCGCCTCGCAAACATCTGATCGCACCTTGGGCTGATTTCCCCGCTCCCGTCGCCTCCGCTCATTGTCCGCTGCTTCGGCAGCGGAGCGACACCGTCCCTTCGTCGTTCATGCTGCCCCACGCCCCCACCATCCGCCCTGCTTTCATCTTACTTTCACTGCTGGTGTTCACTCAGACCGTGTTTGCGGCCGACGCCGGGCCGGCTGCGGCCGAACCGGCAGTTTCGCGTTCATCCGATGCCACCACCGCCCGCGGCCCGCGAGGACCTCGGGGCGGTGCGCCTCTGACGGCGGAAGATCAGGCGGCGCTCGCACGCCTGGCCGACCTCCCCCCGTGGAAACGCGGCGCCGGCAACGGTGATTATTCCATCGCACCGCCCTATGCGGCGGCCCCTGAAAACACCGTGCGGGACGACGTCCCCAAAGGCCGGGTAGTCACGTTCACGATCGATCCCGCCGGCAGCAAATTCTATCCGCCATCCCCCGGCCCGGGAAGCTCTGCGCCAGCACCGCGCGAGGTCAACGTGTACATCCCGGCCCACTACGTTTCCGGCACTCCGGCGCCGCTGCTCTTTTGTCACGACGCGATGGGGACGCATGACAACGTTCCCGCGCCCTACCTTCCGACCATTCTGGACAACCTGATCGCCGAGAAACGGCTGCCGATGATGATCGCGGTGATGGTCATGCCGAGCAACCAGCGCAGCCTCGAATACGACACGGTCTCCGGCAAATTCGCCGAGTTCGTCGAGGCCGAGGTTCTCCCGCGCGTCGCCGCGGAATGCAACGTCGCTTTCACGACCGACCCCAACGCCCGCGCCACCTTGGGCGGGAGCTCCGGTGGGGCCGCCGCTTTCTCGATGGCGTGGTTCCATCCCGAACTCTATCGCCGGGCGCTCATCTTCTCGGGCACCTTCGTGAATCTCCGCAACGACCCCGTCGCGGCACCTCACGGGGCGTGGGAATACCACGAAAACTTCCTTCCCAAAACGACGCCCAACCAGCCGCTCCGCATCTGGCTGGAGGTCGGTCAAAACGACAATGGCTCCAGCACCGGCGGCGCGGGGATGCGCAACTGGGTGCTCGCCAACCTGCGGATGGCCGAGGCGCTCAAAGCGAAAGGCTATTCCTATCAGTTCATCTATGCCAAGGAAGCCGGCCACGTGGACCGCCCCGTCCGGGCCCAGATGCTCGCCCCCGCCCTCGAATGGCTGTGGCAGGACCTACGGCCCTAGGCGCGAGCGATGCTACCGGCATCGCCGAAAGAAACAGCGGACGCGGGGGTCACAAGGGCTCATCGACTGTCGCCGGGGTGTCATCGAAACTCGATTTCAAAAGCCCCGTAATGTGCTGCAAATACGCGGAATCGGAAACGGCAACTCAGGATTTTTCGTCTCGGGGAAAATGGTCGGGCTGGTGAGATTCGAACTCACGACCTCTTGCACCCCATGCAAGCGCGCTACCAGGCTACGCTACAGCCCGAACAAGGAAAGGTGAACAAGCCGCATGCCGCCGCGGTAAGCAAGCGCTTTTTCGCAGAACCACCAAATCAGCCGTCCATACGCCCTCGCGGTCAAAACAATAGCCCGACAAACGGCTCGCCGGACCGCCTGGCTTTCAGAAAGGCTTACAGAAGCCTTTTCCCACGCGTTCGCCCTCCCATGGACCAAATCCGCCTTGGCATCACCGGTCTCGGTGGCACGGGCCCGACTCACGCCCGACGCCTGCTCGCGGGCCAGATCGTCCGGTGTGAGTTCGTCGCCGCCTGCGACGCCATGGCAAACCCTATGCGGAAATTCCCCGGCCTGCGCACCTTCCCCCGCCGAAGAGGGCCTCCCTTCATTGGAGCTCGCCAAACGTCTTCCCCTTCTCCGCCTGGGACCGGCCGTCGCGTTTCCTTGCCGCTCAATGGCGAGGTCTGCGAGCGCGCGCTCCAAGCGAAGATCGCCACCTCGACACCCAAAGCACCGCCCGCCGTGCCGGCCGTGACCGATCGCTTGAAATCCGCGGTGTGGGGGCTCAGAGGAGCCCAGCGATCACGGAGGAAAATAGTTTTACACTTTCCCGCTCCATGACCTCTGTGCCTCCTCTGTGTTCTCTGTGAAATAAAATCGTTCCTCCGGCCATTCTCGTCCCCCACGCCCCGATGAAACTCTCCCAAGTCGCCGCGCAGCTCTATACCGTACGGGACCACTGCAAGACGACGGCGGATTTCGCCGCGAGCGTCAAAAAGGTCCGCGGCATCGGTTACGCCGGCGTGCAGCTCAGCGGCATCGGCCCGATTCCCGACGAGGAGATCCTCACTATCCTGCGCGGCGAGGGCCTCACGCTCTGCGCCACGCACGAGCCCGCCCTGCAGATCCTCGACGAGACCGAGCGCTGCGTCGCCCGCCTCCAGCGCCTGGGCTGCCGGCTCACGGCGTTCCCCTTTCCGCACGGGGTTGACTTCACCCAACCCGATCAGGTCCACACGCTGGTCCGCAAGCTCGACGCCGCGGGGGAAAAATTCCGCGCCGCCGGCATCACCCTCGCCTACCACAATCATGCCATCGAGTTTCAGCGGTTCGAGGGCGGCCCGTTTCTC
>JAPLTR010000003.1 GCA_026398065.1 Verrucomicrobiota bacterium
GCCGGGCCGGCGTCGGCCCAGACCGCCGCCTCCGGCAAAATCACCGGCCGCGTTTTCAATCCCGCCACGCAGCAATACGTCCGCAACGCCGAGGTGCGCGTCGCGGGGACCGACGTCATCGCCTACTCCGGCGATGACGGCACGTATGCCCTCACGGGAGTGCCTGCCGGCGATGTGGCCCTGACGGTGACATTTACGGGCTACGATGTGGCGAGTGCCCGCGTTACGCTCGGCGCCGACCAGACCGCCACGCAGAACTTCGAGCTGAAGGGCGCGACTTACGCCGCCGGCACGGCCAAGGGGGACGAAGTCCTGAAGCTCAGCTCGTTTGTCGTTTCCACCGAGCGGGAGGGCAATGCGAAGGCGATCATGGACCAGCGCGCCGCGCTCAACATGAAGAGCGTGGTCGCGACCGACAACTTCGGCGAGGTCACCAGTGGTAATATCGGCGAATTCGTGAAATACATGCCCGGAGTGGTCATCGATTATACGCAGTCCTACGCGCGTGCTGCGCGCATCGGCGGCCTCGATCCCAAGTATGTTGGGGTAAGCATGGACGGCATGCGGAAAACGCCTTTGAGCGCAAGGGCCGCGAGATCGTCGCGGAGGCCACGATCTCGGCCAACGCCTACGCGATGACCCTGCACAAGACCGGCGGTCCCGACGATGGCAATCACCTGAAGGCCTTCCCGGGCGCCAAGTTCAGTTACGGCGAGTCTTTTGGCGGGCGGTTCGGCGTGCAGCTCAACGCCAGCACCAACAGCGTCTACACCGAGCAGTCCAACGGCTCGACGAACTACGATTTCAGCAACCTCACGCGCGGACCGTTCATCACCCAGCTGAGCTTCCGGCACGGCCCGAAGATCACGCGCCGCGATTCGTTTGGCGCGAACTTCGACTACAAGATCGCCGAGGGGCTCGTGTTCTCGCTGCGCACCGCCGGCTCCCACCTGAACGACCAGTACGTCAACCGCGTGATCAACTTCATCGCGAGCGCGGCGCAGATCAACGCCGCCTCGACCCTCACCAAGGTGATCGCCGAGCCCACCGCCAACGCCAACACGCGCATGGAGCAGTCGCAGGGGCACCGCAACCGCCTCAACGATACCATCACCTACACCCCGAAGCTGGTCTACAAGCTGGGCGACCTGACGCTCACCGGCGGCGGCGGCTACTCCCGCAGCCGCACGCACTACACCGACCTCACCGGCGGCTTCTTCAACAACGTGATCGCCCGCCTCACCCGCATGGGCTGGAGCGCCGAGCGTGACTCCACCACCCAGCCCGGCTGGCGCATGACGCAGACGTCCGGCCGCTCCTGGTCCGATCCGGCCAGCCTTGGCCGGGACGACGCCAACGCGAACAACATCCGCAGCCGCATGACCGGCGGCCAGAATCAAGTGTTCATGGGCTATGTGGATGGCAAGAAGACCGTCAATCTCGCCGGCCTGCCGGTGGTCCTCTCGGCCGGTGTAAAGACCCGCCTCACGACCCACGACATCTACGACAATTCCCGCCAGTGGACCTATGTCGGCGCGGCGGGCTCGCAGACGGCCCCGACCACCATCTTCCCGGTGTATCAGAATACTGGATTTGATCCGAAGGTCGGCGGCAACATGACGCAGCTCAACCTGCCCTATGTGGACAACACGGAGATGCAGCGCCGGTATCTGGCGAATCCCTCGCACTTCGTGGAGGATACGCTGACCGGCTTCCGCAATTCCTTCACCGCGCTCCGTTCGCTGAAGGAGCAGGTGGACGCGGGTTTCATCGAGACCTCCACGCGCATCAACCGCCTCCGGCTCAACCTCGGCCTCCGCCACGAACGCACGCGCAACACGGGCCGGGTGTTTGAGATCCTGCCCGACGCCGTCGTGCGCGCCGCCGGCTACACCGCCAACACGATCCCCTACATCGTTTACCAGTATCGCGGCGGCCAGCGCTTCAACCAGTATGGCGACTACGGCAACTGGTTCATGAGCGGCGGTGCCAAGTACGAGTTC
>JAPLTR010000379.1 GCA_026398065.1 Verrucomicrobiota bacterium
GCGGAAGCGGGAATACTTGGCTTCGAAGGCGACCACCCACGCGACGGCCGCGCGCTCAATGGTGACGGCCTGATAGTCGCAACCGGGCGCGGCGTTCTTGACCTCGCACTTAGTTCCCAACGAGGGATACGAGATCTTGCGCAACGGCAACGCCGCGGCGGCGCCCGAAGGGGCGGGCGGCGGGGCGCGATGCTGTTGGGCGACGAGGGACATGGATTTTCGATTTTGGATTTTCGAATTTCGATTGGTGCCTACCAGGTGTACTTGATGCCAGCGGTGACAATGCGGGCGGTGCAGTAGGCGCTGGCGGGCGTGACACCGTCGCGGCCGTGCATGTCGTATTGCTCCAGGGCGGCATCGAGCGCGATGGAGTCGGTGACGTTCCAGATGACCTTCAGGCCATAGGTGACCGTGCGCATCGCGGAGAGACGAAAATCGGAGGAGTAGAACGGGCCGGTAGTCGGCGGCCGCCCGCTGACCGGCGTGACCGAGGTGGCGTCGAGATTGTAGTGGTAGAACTCGGCGGCCGTCTGGTCGTAGTAGCGCACCCACGGGCGGAGGATCACCTTTTCCCCGACCCGCTGGAACCAAGCGACGTCGAGCGTATGGGCGTCGGTGCCGTAGGTGTCGTGATAGAAGCGGTAGCTGGCATCGAGGGCACCGCGCAGCCCGGGATAGCTGCGGTTGAGCGAGAGGAACAGGATGCCCTTGTTGCGCTCGTGCGGGCGGTTTTCGGCAAAGGTGAGCGGCAGCGAGACCCCGGGGAAAAGCTCGGTGTTCTTTTGCACGAGCTTGTAAGGATCGGCGAGGAAGCCCGTGACACGGCCCCAGGTGAGGTTGACGGAAACGGAGGTGCGCGGATCGAGGAGCTGGGTGAGGCCGACGATGACGTCGTTGGAACGCTTCTTCACCCGGGGCGTCTGGAAGAAGACCTTGATGTCGTCGTCGGTGCCGGCGACGCCCGCGAGGAGGGTGGTGTTCTTCTGGTTGAAATCGGTGAGCGTGTTCAGTGACCAGCCGTTGGAGACGTAGTCGCTTTCGCGGCTGTTGCCGAAGCCGACGGCGACATTGACGTGGGAAAACTGACGGGAGAGATCGGCGTTCCACGCCTTGCGACGGTCATGGAGCTGGGAGAGCGGGACCTGCGTGGTGCCGGCGGGGGCGGGCTGGCCGGAGGGCGTGGCGCCGGTGATGGCGTCGAGGAGGCCCTCGAGCTTGAGGTGCATCTCGGTGCCGAGGTCCTTCTCGATGTAGGTGCCTTGGGTCTTGATGGCGATGCGGCCATCTGCCTCACGATAGTCGGAGTACTTGTAGGCGATCGAGTTTTCGGCGCGGGCGGAGCGAGGGGCGAGCCAGGCGAGAAGCGAGGCGAGCACGAAGGCACGGGTGGTCGGGAGCGGCACGAAAAGCTTCATCAGGCGGATAAGGTGGGACGGAGGTCTGGGTAGACGGAGAATCCTCGCCAGAGTTCCGCGATGCAGCAACGGGAGAAGTGTAACGAAACATTAAGGTTCGCCGGTCACGGGAAAACCTACCCCCGGGAAAGGTACTCAGCGGACATGCCTTTGCCGACCGAGGACGCGGACCGCGCGAGCCCGCGAAACCCTCAGCGGACGATCTCGACCGAGGTCAGTGTAAGCTGAAGGTTGAGCAGCGCGGGATTCGCGCGGTCGGCGTTCAGGGTGAACTTCTCAATGCCGATGTAGGGCGCGCGGGCGGAGAGCGCGACGTAGAACTTTTTCAAAGACTCCCAGTCGGCGCGGTTGATCGTGAAAGGCAGCGTGTGGATCGAGACCTGACCGTTGCTCTGGTCGGTCTGGGAACCGCTGGCGGTGTTGCGGAGACCGGCCTCGTTGGCCAGCGCCACCACGGCGGCGAGGAGGCGGGTGCCGTCGAGGGTCTTCGCGGCCTCGAGGCGGCCGGCGGCCTTGTCGGCGGCCGCTTCAAGGGCCTTCCGGTTGTCGAGCCAGCGCTGCTGGTCGGCGAGCGCGGAGGTGGTGCTGCGCTGCTCACGCCAGAACGCGCCGAGGCGTTTGCTGTAGCCCGAGAGCCACATCAGGACGCCGAGCAGGGCGAAGACGACGAGGAGGAGCTTCTCGCGGAGGAGACGACCGAGGAAAAAGGCACGGAGGGCGCGGATCATAGCAGGGCTCCCGGTTTGATGGCGTCGGGCTGGAAGGTGATGAAAAAGGTGAAGGTGGCGTTGTCGCTCTTCGCCTGGAGGTTCCGAGTCTCGACGTTTTGCACGCCGGGCATTGCCTTGAGGGCGGAGCTATAGATGGAGATGGAGCCGACGTTGGTCGTTTGCGCCTCGATCGAGATCGAGTAAATGCCCCCCTCGGTCGTGGTGTAGACCCGGCCGAAATAGATCTCACCGGGGAGGCGTTCCTTTTTCTCGCCGATGACCGCCATCATCATCTCCCAGGGCAGGAGGCGCTTGGTGGCGAGGTCCTCGATGCGGCGGGCGAGCTCGTCGGTCTTGACGATCTTGTCCACGGTGGGCTTCTGGGCCTGGAATTTCTTGTCACGGACCCGCTGCCAGGCGCGTCCGCCGATGAGCCCGAATTCGCCGACGCCGAGGAGCACGAGGGCGGCCACACAGCCCATCGCGACGCGCCACAGGATGACGTCGCGCCGGCGGGCGCCGCGGAGGGCGGCCAGCTCGCCCTTGTCACGCACGTCGAGGGCGGCGATGACGGAGGCGTCGAGCTTCGAAACGAGTTCACCGGAGCGAAAGGTCACCTCGCGGTCACTCCGGGCAGGATCGGCGACCGGCGGCACGGCCAGGTCGATCACGGAGCGGCTGCCGCCGACCTCGTGAATCAGCTCCTCGCGCAGGCGGTCGCGCGTCTCCTCGATCCTGGCGGGTTCGGCTTCCGGCGTGCCCTCCACCACCGGAGGCAGTGGGCGGAAAATCACAGCGGACGGCACCCGGCCATTGTTCCAATGGACCGCGGTCAGGCCTTCCGGGGACGATAGAATGACCGTGGTCGCGGGGCGAACCTCGGCGCCCAGCAGGGCGGCGAAGGCCGGAAGCACGAGCTCGGCACCGACCCAAGCCTCCATCTGCTCGGCCGTGAAACGGCGACGGTAGGCGGCAAAGACGAACGCGGTCTCGGCCCCGGGGGTCCAGAAATAGCCGTAGAACAGCTGCGCAATCGGGAAGGGCGAGACGGCCTCGAGCCCGAGTTCGATCTGGGTCGCGGCCTCCGCGGGCGTGGCCCCGGCCGCAACCGGGAGGGCGCGGGTGAAAAAGAGGCCGTCAGGCAGCAGGGCAACCTTGGGTGGCGGCGGGCCGGCGCGAAGAGTGGCGAGGAAACTCATGAATCAAGGTTGCGGCGGAGGTGGTGGCGGAGGGGGAGGAATCTCATCATTTTCCCGAATTTCCAAGAGCGTAAACGGGTAGTTGAGATTGCGGGCGGCGGCAGCCTGCCCGGTGGCCGGGGTCGTGGGCTTGGCACTGTTCGACGCGGAATTGGCGGAGTTGTTCGTCTGATTTTGCTGCGGCAGGCCGGTGGCCGTACCAGGGGCTGACGCCTTCGCGGTCGCGGAAGTTGCAGTCGTTTGTACCGTCTGGGCGGCATTGCCGGTGGTGACCACGGCGGTGAGGCGGAATTCCGAGCGGCCGTCGTGGACCGTGACGTTGATACGCAGGGCGCTGATGGTCGTGACAAATGCGCCGGTGTTGCCGCCGGTCGCGCCGGTGATACGCTCGGCATCGGCGAGGTTCTGGAAATACGCGGGGCCCTGGGTCTTGAAGCTGCCGGTGCCGCCGGTGTAATCGGAAAGATTCTGCTGCTGGGTCGGATCGAACTGGCCGAGGGCCTGCAGGACGTCGGGCTTGGCGCCGTTGAGGTTGGGCTTGGAGTAGCGAAGCAGTGAAACGTTGTCGACGAAGCGGCGCCAGAGGTCGTTGGGCCGGCCATCCTCGGTGTAAAACAGCTCGCGGATCTTCTCGATGGCGGCGAGCTCCTGGTAGGAGCGCATCGAACGGCCGGGGGCCTCGTAGGGCAGCGAGCCGCGGTCGTAGTCGGGGGTGATCGCCGTGGTGTAGACGTGGGAGTGCTTCATCCAGCCCATCAGCGCATCGGCGGCGGCATCGGCCTCCGGGGTGGCAACCTGCCAGACCTGAAAGAGCCGGGAGAGCACCGGCGCATCCACGGAAGGCAGAGAGAGCTTCGCGCTCTCATCCTCGAACGTGATATCGACCGTGCGATCCTCGGAGGGCAGGTAGCCGGCAAAGCCGAGCGGATCGTTCCACCCCTCGGCGGGGCTGTGGAGCCCGTTGGTCGCCTGGCGAAAATCCTCCAGCACCGCCAAGGTGACCTCGAGTGCGGAATAGGCCTCCATGCGGAGCCGGCGCGCCTGGGCCTCGCGATGCTCGACGAGGAGGTCGTTGCTCGCCTTCTCGATGAAGGCGACGAGGGCAAACGTCGTGAAGAGCAGCGTGATCATGACGATCACGAGCACGGAGCCACGGGACCGGGGACGTGGCAGGGCGGACGCGCGGGCGGGAATGGCGGGGCGATGACTCATCGGCGCATCAGAACAAGGGGAGCGTGCCCGTGGTGGCGGGGAGCGTGATGACGGTCTCGCGCGTGAGCTTGCTGTACGTGAACTTCAGCCGCAGCCGCTGGGGCGTCATCGGGTTGCCAGAGGTGTCGGTTTTGACGGCAGTCTCGGTCGTCCAGCGGTTGAAATCGGTGTCGTAGTAGTCGTAGGCGATGCCGGTGACGAGCGGGGTGACGAGGGTCTCGCGCGGCGGATCGGTCTCGAAATTCTTCTCCAGGCGGGAATGCCAGAGGAGGAAGAGCCCGTCGCGTTCGCGCACCTGCAGCGAGCAGACGACCTCGGGGAGCGGGCGGTCGGGCCAGACGAAGAGGCGGCTGCCGGCGGGAAGCTCGAAGGTGAGGAGCTTGTCCGTCATTCCGTTCGGCGGGCGGATCTCCTGGAGGGCGATGGGCGTGGAATTGGCCTTGGCCGACGGCGGGAGGACCGCGGAACGCAACTCGTGGTCGAGGAAGCGCGTGACCGCCCGTGTATGCTGCTCGAAGAGGTGCACGTCGGCGCCACGCCCCCAGAGCTCACCCATGGAAAAGACAAACGTGTTGAGCGCGACCAGCATCAGCGCGACGAGCGCGAGCGAGAGGAGGATCTCCAGCAGCGTGAAGGCGGCGGATCCGCGCGGGGATCGGCGCAACCGACTAGCAAGGAAAACGGAGGAGCGCGCCGGCATCAGTTTTTCTTCCCCTGCAGCTCGAGGATGCGGGTTTTGGCGGCCTCACGGAGCTTCGAGCGCTCACCGGGGTCGATGGACCAGGTGGGGCGCAGCAACAGGAAGGTCTGCGTGGTCTTCTGGGGCTCGGATTCGCCGGTGGCCGTGACCGAGCAGGTGAAATTCACCGTGAAGAGGTCGGCGGTCGAGGTGGAGAGGATCTCGACCTCCCACTTGACGTGACGGCTGTCCGTCGTATCGAACTCCCCACCCTGCTCCAGTTTCTTGCGGTCGGGCTCCGTGAGGACCAGGGAACGGGCGAAGGTCACGTCGGAACTGGACTGGGCGACCCGCTCGACGATCAGGTAGCTATTCAGAACATTGACGTAGGTGGCGGCGAGGATGACGGCTGAGAACGCGAAGATCATGATCGCCACCAGCACTTCAACCAAGGTGAAGGCCCGCGTGGCACGGCGCGCGCCGGGGCCCACGCGCCGGACACCGCCGCGGAGCAAGCCGCCCGATCGATCCCTGAAATTGGAGAATCGAAACGTCTTCACAGCGACGGGGCGTTGGGGTCGTCGGGCTTGAGGACAGCGGCGCAGGTCCAGGGGTCAATGGACAGGACCGTGGCCTCGCCACGCCGATAGATTTGCGCGCGAAACGGAGTGCAGGTGCCGTCGGAGTAGAAGGTGACGGCGGGAAGCGTCTGCGTCTCCACGGCGACGCCACCGATGAGCATCATGCTGGCGCCCTTCTGGAGGCTCAGAAAGGTGAACGTGAGATCGTCGCCGGACGCCGGGATCGAGTACTCCCGCGTGGCGGAGTCGCGGCCGGAGGCATCGGAGGCGACGAACTTCTTTTCCTTGGCGTCGAAGACGAGGCGGACATCGGTACCGCTCTTGAGGGCCGACTTGCGGCATTCCTGCACGGTTTTCCAAAACACCTCGGCGGGGGTGACCGCCTTGCTCCCGGCCAGCAGGCTGGCGGAGCCACCCACCAGTACGCTCGCGAGCAGCGCGATGATCGCGAGCGCGAGCAGGACCTCAAGCATCGTGAACCCGCGGCGCGCAGGGCGGCGGAGGGGAGAACCGACGTTGGCCAAGGTCGAATGCACGGGGCGGGAGCACCGAACGAAGCCCGCGGGGTGATCAGGCGTCCGCCGCTGCGGAAAAATCACTTCGGGGACCCGCTGGTAGCGTCATCCCAGTTGCCGATGTCGTCGGCGGTACCGCTCTGCTTGTCGGGGCCTTTCGACCAGAGATCGTAGCCGCTCTTGTTTTTCGAACCCGGGTAGGCGTACTGGTAGGGCTCATTCCACGGATCGAGGGGGACCTTGCCTCCATCGATATAGGGCCCGCGCCAGCTCGCGCCCTTGTTTCCGGGGGCGGTGACCAGGGCCTGGAGGCCGTCGGCGGTCGAGGGATAGTCGCCCATCGACATGCGATAGCTGAAGAGCGAGGTCTTCATGCTCTCCTTCACAAAGAGCTTGGCGGCGGCGCCCTGGGCATCGCCAAAGATATTGCCGACATTGCTGATTGCGAGGCCGGCGAGGAGGCCGAGGATCGCGAGGACGACGAGCAACTCCATCATCGTAAAACCACGCGTGGCAGAACGAACCAGACGGAGGCGAGAAGGAGGGTGACGGAGGGTTTTCATCGGAGGAAGACGAGAGCTAGAAGATGGTGGGCGTTCGATAGATGTCGAGACGCGTAAGCATTGGTAAAGTTGCCATGACATGAATCGCGGGCCCGGGCCGTGCACCGACGGCCTCAGACCGTAGCCGCGGGGAAAGGGTCCGACCGGTTTCTCCGCCCGATATCCGGTCGGACGCTAGGCGCCCTATTTGGGCCACGGATTGAACTCCGCGTCGTCGGCGGTGGCGAATTTCCGGTCGGGGCCGGCGGAGCGGATCTCCATCTGCGTGCCGCTCAGCTGATGAAAACGAAACGGCGTGCCCCAGCGGTCGCAAAGCTCCCCCCGGGCGTTGATCGCGCGGTGGCGCGGGGAGAGGAAGACGAACTTCGCCGGGTTCGCGCCGGTGAGCGCCGCCGTGATCTCGGCGTTTTCACCGACAGGATTGCCGAGCCGGGGGAAGTTGGTCTGGAAGGCGCTCATCAGCTCGTGGAGTATCTCGATATCGCGCCGGATCGTGCCGTCGGGGGCATTGAGCGCGTCGGCGATCGGGGAATCGGCCACAGCCGTCGCGACGGCCGGTGTGGGCTGGCGCGGCGGGGCGGAAGGCGGAGCAACCGGAGCGGGAACGGCGGCCGCCGATCGAGCGGGCCCCCCAACCCTGTTGCGGAGCAGGAAGAACGCCGCGAGTCCGAGGAGGAGCGCGGCGGCAACGACAAGGAGGCGACGGGAGAGCATCCGAGGTCAGGCAAAGACGGGGAACGGAGTCAGAACACGCCCACGAACGGTACTGGAGGGCAGACTGAAGTCCGCCCTAGCCCATGAAGCCGAGGTCGGGCGTGGCAAAACGACCGAGATTCGGGAGGACAACCGGCATGTCGGTCGCACTGACGCCAAACCATTTCGCGAGGGTGCCCGCGTATTGGTCGACGCTCGTCGTCGGAATCCAGCGGCCGCGGCCGGTATCGTCCGGGCCGTCGATGGCGAAGGTCGGCATCTTGCCGTAGATGTCGCCGCCCCGGACCGCGCCACCCATGATGAAGTGATGGCTGCCCCAGCCGTGGTCGGAGCCGTCGCCATTGGTGTTGTAGGTGCGGCCGAAGTCGGAGGCGGTGAACGTGGTGACCTGGTTCTGCGCGCCGATCTGCGTGAGGGCGCTGTTGAAGGCATTCAGCGAGAGGCTGATGTCGCGGAGGAGATTGGCGTGCGCCCCGGAAGCGGTGTTGCCGGCGGTGACCTGGTTGTCGTGGAGATCGAAACCGCCGACGCGGACGAAGAAGATCTGGCGCTTGAGCCCGAGGGTCTGCTGGACGTTGACGAGGCGCGCGACCATGTGGAGCTGCTGCGCGAGGCTCGAGTTGTTCGCGGCGTTGAAGAGCGTGACGAAGGGACTCGTGCCGGTGATAACGCTGGAAATCAGGGAGCTCGCGCCGAGCGCGCTCGTGGTGATGCCGCCGAAGGCCGTCTCGAAGAGGTTGGCGTTCTGCATCGCGAGGGCGTCGTTGAGCGCGGCGGTGCGCAGGCCGTTGACCGAGGTGCCGGTGCCGGAACCGGTGAGGGCGATCCCGCCGGAGGTGGAAACCGCGTACTGGTCGACGTTCTTGCCCACCTGAAACGAGTTCTGCCCGTTGAGGGTGATCGACATCGAGATGCGGTTGTTGGTGTTGAACGCGTTCGTGAGGTCGGCGAGGCGGCCGCCCCACCCGGTGACAAACGGTTTGTCGGCCAGGCTGCTCTGCCACTCGACCTGCTGGTCGTTATGGGAGAAGAGCTGGTTCGGCCGCGGGACGGAGCCGCTGGTGTACTGCGCCTTCGTCATCGGGTAGGCGAGCGTGCCGACGTTGGCGAGGACGGCGAACTGGCCCGAATTGAAGAGCGTCCGGAGCTCCGTCATGGCGGGATGGATACCCCAGGTGCGGCCGTCGCCGGTGCGCGGAGTGATCGGGAGCGGGGCGTTCTGCGGCAGGGCGAGCGCGCCGCGGCCGGCGGCGTAGGCGGCGTAGGTTTCGGCGTCGGTGGGAACAACCAGGTTGTTGGCGTCATTGCCGCCGGCGAGAAAGAGGCACACGAGGGCCTTGTAGTCGCTCTGCGGGGCGCCCGCAGTCGGAGGGGTGACGGGACCATTTTCCGGGCTGGCGACTGCGCCCATGAGGCGCAGCTGCGCGAGGGCGGACAGCATGCCGGTGGCGCCGACAGAGGCGCAGCAGGCGCCAAGGAACTTGCGGCGGGAAAGGTCGGGAGTGGCGGTTTTGGGATTCATGGCGACGGATTATTTCTGGATGGCGCCGTGGGGGACGGAGATCGTGAGGTAAAGCGCGGACCGGACCCGCTCGATGTCGTTGGCGGTCGTGAAGGTGGCGCCCGTGCCGACCGGCATCGCGGTGATCGCCGCGGTCAAACGGTCGGTGACGTTTTTCGGGAGGCCGCCGGCAGCGAGGAGAAGGTTGACCTGGTCGACCAGGGCGGCGGGCGTGCGGGCCAGCGGCAGCAGGCTGTCGAGCTGGAGGCCGACGGTGGTGTCGATCGTGTTTGTCGCCGACCGGGTGGCGTAGATGAAATTCCACAGCTGGTTGGGCTGGCTGATGGCGGTGGTGTCATTGAGGACCTGATACTCCGGGGCGTAAAGGCCCGCGGCGGCCAGGGCGCCGGGCGCGACGAAATTGGGCTCGAAGAAGTTGAACACGGTGGGCGAATGCAGGGGGGTCTGGGCGAGCGCGCTCTCCGTCGCGGCCGGGACGAAGAACGGGGCGTTCGAGAAGCGGCCGAGGTTGGATCCGCCGTTGACGGCCCGGAGCAGGCCGGTGGCGCGCAGGACCGGCTCCTTGAGCTTACCGAAGCTGGCCGTGGCCGCGACGGAGGAAGAGCGCGCCTCGTAGTCGGTGAGGATGGCGCGAACGACGGCGCCGAGGTTGCCGCGGGTGCCAGTGCCGTCGTTGGCAAACACCTGGGCGACGCGGTAAACGTAACCGGGGCTCGGATTGCTCGTGACAAGCCGCTGGATGAGCTGGCGGGAAATGAAGGGGCCGGTGTTGGCGTGATTGACGAGCGCGTCGAGCAGGTCCTTCAGGTCCTTCGCCCCGCCCTGGTTGGCCGGGATCTGGATGCCGTTGAAAATGGTCTTGGCCCCGTCCTCGTGGAACGTCGGGAAAAGGACCATCGGGGAGATGTAGTTGGCGGCGGCCCCGCGGAAATTGTTGGCGTTGGTGGTGTCGGACGCGAAGGCCCAGCCGGTGAAAACCTTGGCGACCTCGGTAATCGTCTTCTGGTCGTAGGTGGGAATGGGGACGCCGGACGGATCGAGCTTGAGCGTGCCGTCGGGCTGGAGCTGGTTGAGCCCGATGGTGAAGAGCTGCATGATCTCGCGGGCGTAGTTTTCGTCGGGCGAAGTCAGCACCGCGCCGGTCCGCGCCTCGAAGGTCGCCTTGGCGTTGCGCAGCGAGCTGAGGTAGAGGCCCATCACGGGGCTCAGGGAGACGTTCTCGATGAGCTGGCGGAAATTGCCGAACGCGCCGGTCGCGAGAAGGTCGTAGTAGTTGGCCATCGCGAGCGGGTTCTGGTAGAGCTGCGTCGGCACGTCGGAGACCACGAGAATCTGGCTGAGTGCGAAGGCCACGCGGAGCCGGAGCTGGTCGGGCGCGGTGACGGCGGTCTTCCACCACGCCGCCTGGCGATTGCGGTAGTCGAGCTGGGGATTGTCGCTGAGAACCGTGATCGTGGTGAAATCCTCGAGGGTGGCGGCACGCAGCGAGCTGGCGGGAAGCGCCATCTGCGCCGTGATCCACGTATTGAGATCAGCCATACGTTTGCCGGTGAGGGCGTCGATCTCCGCCTTGTTCGGCCCGAAGGTGGCCTGCACGAGGAAGCGGGCGGCCTCCGCCGCAGTCAGCGGGGCGTCGGGGAGCGCGGGAGGGGCGGCGGGCGGCGTGAAGGCGAGTGTGGCGGTGTTCTGGATGAACGTGCCCTTCAGCTCACCGGCGGGGTAGTTGGCGGACTCGATGCTAAGGAAGAGCCGGCCGTCGCGGATCGCCTGCAGGATCGCGGCGGAGGTCAGCTCGCCCGCGGTGGGGAAATCCCAGCGCTGGCCGGTGAACTGCCCGGGCGGGAGCCGCAGCACCTCGGTGCCGACCTCTCCGGGATTGCCGATGCGGAGATAGGCAACGGTCTGCGGCGAGCTGAGACTGGAGAAGTTGACGTTGACGATCGCGAACTTGCTGTCGCCGCTGAGCTGGATGGTCGCGGTGCCGAAGGCGGTGGAGTTGGGCGCGGAGGAAGGGGTGCGGAGCGCGGCGATGTAGTTGGTGCCGGGATTGTAGAAAATCGTGACCGACGCCACACTGGCCGCCTCGCCGATGGAGTAGCCGGAGCCGGGGGCGAGCGAGAGCGTGGCGATGCGACTGATGGTGTCGCTGGCCCCGTCGGTGCGGGGCGAGAGGTTGACGGTGAGGCTGCTGACGCCGGCCGGGAACGTCACGGAGCCAGACAACGCGGTGTAGTCCACCCCTGCGACGGCGCTACCGCCCACCTGATAGTACGCGGTCAACGGCGCGGCGGTGGAGCCCGTGCGCGTGAAGGTGAAGACGCCCGGAGCCGCCCCCTTGGTGTCGGTGGTGGGATTGGAGGCGACGACCCCGACCGTCGTGACGCTGTCTGCCGTGATGTCGTAGACCTCGACGAGCGCGAGCCCGGTCGTGTCGCCCACGCCGCTGACCTGAATGGAATAACTGCCGGGCGCGAGGTCGGCGATGACGGCGGCGTCCTTCGATCCCGAGGCAAACCCGAAGGCACCGGCCTGGGTGAACGCAGAGTTGAGCGAGGTGACATTGGTCCCGCTGCTCCAGTTGTCATTGGAGGCGATCTGGACGGTGGGAGCGGCGTTGTTGACAATGGCAATGACCGGGTCGGCCAGCGCGCCGGGGACGCCGAACCCGGTCAGGGCCGGGCCCGCCGCGCGCACCAGAATCTGGCGCCGGCCGGCCCCCGGAGAAATCACCAGCCCGGAGATGATGATGCCGGAGCCGGTGCCGACCTGGGCGCGGGTGGACAAATTCATCAACCGCGCCGCACCGGTGACATCGTAAACCTCAACAAGGGCGACACCCGAGGCCGTGCCCACGCCGCTGACCGTGGCCGTGTAGCTGCCGGGTGCGAGATTGCTGGCGAGGACGGCGGCGTCGCGGCTGCCGGTGGTGAGATTAAACGCCCCGACGGAGGCAAAGGTGGCGGACGTGGCGACTGCGGCGGGGGCGACCGTGGTGCCCCAGTTGTCATTGGTAAAAAGGATCCGGCCCGAGGCATCGGCGAGATCGATCTTGGGGTCGCTGATCGTGCCGGGGACATTGAAGGGCGCAGCTGCGATCGTGGGACCGATCGCTCGGATCAGGACGTTCTTGTTGGAACCCTGACCGACGACAAAACCCACCACGGTGACGTTGGCACCGGTGCCGACCTGCGTGCGGGTGGAGAGATTGGACAGTCGTTGCGCCGAGGCCGGAACGATGGCGAGCACGGCAAAGGCCAAGGCAAACAAGACGGAGGGGAAAAACGTTTTCATCGGGGGGGGCGGAGAGACAGCGTCGGCGGGCAGTGGTGCGACGGAAGGTGGGAACGTGTATGACATTGTTTGGCGATAAGCGACAAGTCGAGAACCGGGATGCGAAAGAGAGGTAAATGGGGGGTTCACCTCGCGGACAGGAATCGAAACGGACGTGGGGCAGGCCCTACGACGCTGGCCGACGCCGCAAGTAACCCCCCTGCGATTCTCACACGAATCGAACCTGGTGCAGCGTGAGCTGGACGGTCACTCCCGACTCGCTCAATGTCCGCCAAGGTCGTCCCCGTAGCTCAAATGGATAGAGCAAGCGTTTCCTAAACGCTGGATCCCAGTTCAATTCTGGGCGGGGGCACCAAACGGACTTGAACGCCGGGGTCCCGGGAAGGGAGAGGAAGAAACGCAGAATATCGCCCTCCGACGGGATGGAAAACGTCGGATTTGTTTACAATTTTCGCGATTTGGGGCGAAATGAGTATCCTTCCCCCGAAGATCGCAGAAGCTTTGTCATAAATATGATACGAAGGTGGGATCGCGATTTTTCACTCCGGGCACGGGATTTGCGTAGGGGAGAGTCTCTACTCCCTCACTCAATGAGCTTTACGAAATCCCCTACTCTGCGCGCCTCAATTCTGGCCGTGATTGGCCTCATCTCCTGCATCAGCGCATCTGGTGCATCGACCACGCTGACGGGTGTGGTCCGCGATTTCTACTACGCCGGCACCTCCGGAACCTTGGCCGGGAGCCTCGACTTCGAGAATGCGATTGGTGACGACCGTGGTCTGGTGGCCACAACGTTGGGTGCAGATGGCACGCCCGTTTACCTGCCCTCCGGCTCGACCTCCACGACGCACGGAGCGGCCTTGTTCAATCAGTGGTATCACGACACGCCCGGGGTCAATCTCAGCACGAACTACGCGATCACCCTCAACGAAACGTTCGCCGGATCGGGCGTCTACAGCTATTCGAGCAACGCGTTCTTCCCGATCGACAACCTGTTGGGCGGCAACCAGGGATCGCCCCACAACTACGCGTTCACCTACCAAATCCACACCAACTTCACCTATCAGACCGGCCAGAGCTTCAATTTCGCCGGCGACGACGACGTGTGGGTCTTCATCAACAAGAAGCTGGTGATCGACCTCGGCGGCGTGCACGGCTCGGAATCCGCGTCCGTCAATCTCGACACCCTCGGCCTCTCGGTCGGAGGCCTCTATGACTTCGACTTCTTCTTCGCCGAGCGGCACCAGTCCGGCAGCAATCTCACCATCACGACCAGCATCCCGCTGGTGACGAATCCGGTGCCGGAAATCGGCAGCGTGCTGGGCTACCTGCTCCCCGCCGGTCTGCTCCTGCTGGTCGCCGGCCGGAAACGGTTCGTGCGCTGAGCCGGCCGTAACACCCGCCTGTGTAGTGGATTTTACACTACACGGACCGCCGGCCCCGGATCCCCGCCAACAACGGCCTGATCCCCCTTCCGCCACACCCATCTCACCCGTCAACACGACCGCGACCTCGCGGAAAAATAGTAGATTGACATCCCCCGCCAGCACCCCACTTTCGCCCTTCCTAGCCATGAGCACCACCGAACAGAAACAGCAGACACCCACCCCCGCGGAGATCCCGTTCACCACCCCGCAGGTGATGAGCCACTACGTCACGGACACGGGTAAGATTCTGCCCCGCAAGTACACCCATCTTTCTGCCAAGCATCAGCGCGCAGTCACGAAGACCATCAAGCATTCGCGCAACATGCTGCTCGCCCAGTAACCGGCGAACGACCTCCCTTTTCAATCGGCCGGAGTTTTACGCTCCGGCCTTTTTCATGCCATGTCGCCCCACTCTGCCGCCCGCATCTACCGTGGAACAGGGCGGAACCTAAGTCTGCTCGCCGCGCAGCTCAAGCGCGGGGAACTGGTGGCGGTGCCGACCGAGACCGTCTACGGGCTCGCCGCCAACGCGTTTGACACGTCCGCCTGCCGGAAGATTTTTCGAGCCAAGGGCCGGCCCACGCGTGATCCGCTGATCGTCCATTTTCATGACCTCAAGGAACTGGACGCGATCGCGGTAGCCAATCCCGCTGCACTGAAACTGGCCAGGGCCTTTTGGCCCGGCCCCCTCACGATCGTCCTCCCGAAACGAAAAACCATCCCCGCAATCGTCTCGGCCGGGCTGCCAAGCGTGGCCGTCCGGATGCCGGCCCACCCGCTCTTTCGGCGTCTGCTCAAGCTCACCGGGCGCCCACTCGCGGCCCCGAGCGCCAATGTCTTCGGCTACGTCAGCCCGACGACGGCGGAGCACGTGCGACACGGGCTCGGCCGCAAGATCCGCTCGATCCTCGACGGCGGTCCGGCGCAGATCGGACTTGAGTCGACCATCGTCGACCTGCGCGATCCCATGCAGCCGCGACTGCTGCGCCCGGGGGCGGTCACGCGTGCCGAACTTGAGCGCGTGCTCGGGCAGGTGGTCCCCTTGGCCGGCGCGACAGGGAAAAAGTCCGGGAATCCGCGGGCGGCGCTCGTCGCCCCCGGGACGATGAAGCGGCACTACAGTCCGCAGACACCGGTCGTTCTCCATGAAACGATGCCGCCGCGCCGGGCCGAAGACGAGGCCTGGCTGTTTGTCGCCAAGCCAGCGGGGACGCGGGCCGCCAATGTGTTCTGGCTGGATGCTCGCGGCGAACTCGGCGGGGCGGCGCGAACACTTTTCGCGCAGTTGCGCCGCCTCGACCGCGGAGGCTTCCGCAAGATCCATGTCGAACTGCCCTGCGGGCCGGGCCTCGCCGAGGCGATCGTGGATCGCCTGCGGCGGGCGGCTGCGAAATAACGCGGCCCGCGGCGGAGCGCTTCAGCGCTCTTTTTCCGCGTCCTCGCTCTTCGACATCACGACGTAGTAGTCCTTGTAGGACTTGTCGTAATACTGAGCATAGTAATAACCGGAGACCGCGAGATTGAGGCCGTTTAACACGGCGCCGAAATTCGGGACGTTGGCGTCGAGGAGCTTCTTCGCGCTGAACTGTGCGGCCTTGCGGCGCACCTTGTTGAAGAAGATGGTGAAGATCGAGCCGTCGACCAGCGGGAGGATGATCAGAGCATCACTCACCGCGGCGAGCGGCGGAGTGTCGATAAACACCCGGTCGTACCGCTTGCGAAGGTCGGAAATCATCTGCTCGAAGCCCTTGCTGTTCAGAATCTGCGTCGGGTTCTTCGCCCGGCCGCCGGCGGTAAGGATGTCAAAATTCGGCTGCAGGCCGCGCGTGATCGCATCGTCGAGCGTGGAGGTGCCGGCACAGACATCGATCACGCCTTTGAGGTTCTCGACGCGGAAAGACTTGTGGATATTGGGCTTCCGAAGGTCGCAATCAACGACGATCACCCGCTCGCCGTGGGCGGCGAAGGTGAGTGCAAGATTCGTGGTCGTGAAGGATTTGCCCTCACCGGGAATGGTACTGGTGGTGAGGATACACTTGGCGTTCTTGCTCTCGTCCTTGAGCCGCAGGCTGGAATGGAGCGTAAGGAAGGCCTCGGCCACCTGACGGTCCGCATTGTTCACGACGATCTGCGCCTTGTCCGCCTGGTCCATGCGCTTGATCTGGGGAATGATGCCGATCAACGGCAGGCCGACCACCCCCTCGATATCGAAGGAGCTTTTCACGCGGTCGTCGATGAAGGCGACGAAGAAGGCAAAGGCGAGGCCGAGGCCGAGGCCGCCCACAACGCCCAGACCGAGGTTGAGCGGGACGTTCGGCGTGACCGGCCTTTCCTCCGCCGCCGGGCTGGCGCGATCAACGATGCGGGCCGTCTGCGAGGAGACCGTCGCGGCCATCGTGGTGTCCTTGGCCCGGCCGGAAATGTTCAGCAGGATTTGTTCGGCCTGCTTCCAGTCGCGTTCCAATTTGCCGTATTGGATCGCGTAGCGGTCGAGCTCGATCGACTCGGCCGTCTGTTTCTTGAGGTTTTCCTGCACCTGGTCGTTGTTGCGGACGGCGGCCTGATAGTCCGACTCCACCTGAGCGCAGGCGGAATCGACGGCTTTCTGCAATTCCCGCTCGGTCTGAGCGAGAGAATTGACGGCCTCGGCCATCTTGGGGTGCTTCGGCAGGTAGCGGTCCTTGAGCTGGGCAATGTTGATCTGCTCGGTCGAACGCTTCTGGCTGAGCTGCTGGATGTTGGTCTGATTGGCGATGAAGGGGAGATCGAGCATGTCGATGTTCTTAGCGCGATGTTCCTTCACCTGATTCAGGCGAATCTCGGCCTGATTTAACGTGATCAGCGTCCGGTTAGCCTCAAGGTTGATCGCCTTCAGGGTCTCGTTCACGATATCCTTGCGGCTATCGAGCGAAACCATGTTGTTTTTCTCCTTATAGACCTGAAGCGCATCGGCCAGCAGTTCGACCTTTTTGCGCTGCTCATCCACATTCACATTGAGGTAATCGGCGGCGCTCTTCGAATCGTCGACGCGAACACTGGTGTTATACGCCAGATATTCGTCGGCAAAATAGTTGGCCACCTTGGCGGCGACAAACCGGTCCGGATGATCGTACGTGATGTTAACAATCAGCGACAGGCGGTTCTGAAGAATCTTGCGGTTCTTCGTGAGCATTTCTGCCACATAGGAAATATCCGCCGAGGCTTTTTCGTAGGGCGCGAGAAACGCCTTCAACTCGTCGCCCGTCAGGCGCCCCGCCACTCGACGGACGATATTCCCGCTCTCCAGAATCTTGATCTGCGTGTTGATGTCTTCCGTGGTCTTTACGTCTGTCTCCATGACCTCCTTCGCATCAAACACCTTCAGACCGCTGCGAAAGATCTGCACCGTCGCAGATGAACGATAGACCTTGACCTGACCCAGGGTGAAGACGAGCGCGCTCGAGAACACCACCAAGAAGACGACGACCACGTACCAGATTCGCTCGCGCAGGATCAGCAGGTAGTCCTGGAAGTTCCGATGGGCCGAGCCACCGCCACCTCCATCGCCGTAGCCGTAGCCGGCGGCGGAATAGCCCGCGTAGTTTCCGCCGTAACCATAGCCCTGGCCGGCACCTTCCTGTTTCTGTTTGTCGGGAGATTCCATCGAGAATGTAGAACTACGGTATCCGGATCACATGATTCGCTCCGGAACGTCAATGACGTCATTAGGTTGGAGCGGCCAGGTGGAATTCGTCGCGCCCTTCGTCAGCTCCTCGCAATTGATGGTGAACGTCTTGGTCGTTCCGTCGGGCTCGGTGCGCTTGAGGGTCACTTCCTTTTTCCGTGCGAGCCGGGTAAATCCGCCCGCCTTCGATATCGCGTCGATCAGGGTCAATCCCTGTTCTTGGAAGAAAAGCACCGCTCCAGGGGTATTGACCTGGCCCAAGACCGATACTTTGCGCGGCACATACTCCAATACATTGACGGTGACCTGCGGGTTCACAAAAAAGTCGCGCGCATAGAGGCTGCGGATAAGTTCTTCGGCCTGCGCCTTCGTTTTGCCAGTGAGATCAACGGTTTTGATCAAAGGCAGGGAAATGGTATATTCTTGGGAGATACGCACCTCGCGGGTGAGGTCTTCCTCCTGAAAAATCTGCACCTTGAGCAAATCCGAGGGTTGAAGGACGTAGTCGCCCTTGCCGCCCCCTTCAGACTTACCCGCGACCGCCCGGTCAGAAGAGCCCGCCTGAGCCGCAATGGCGCAACATGCACCCAGCACGAATGCCACTAACGATAGTGTGGTCCTAAACATAGGTGAAAAACTCAAAGACAAAAAACGGAAGAAGACCACAAAGATCTTCTTCCGCTTAGATTCTTAGACTGCGTACCGCTTAGTAACGGAAGCTGGCAGAAAGCGCGAACACATTGTTGGTGAAGCTGTTACCCTTCAGATCAGAATCGTTATTACGATACGTGAGCGAGGCGTTGAGCTTGACGTAGGAGTTGACGGTGTAGCCGACGCCAACGACGCCCTCGAAATAGTCATCCGTACGGCTCTTCGCGATATTGTAGTACTCGGCGCTACGGTGGCTGAGATTGGCGTTGACGCTCCACTGGGCGTCGATTTCAGACACTGCACCGACCGAGAAGGTGAGAAGCTTCTGCTGCTGACCCTGGGGGGTCGTGCCGAATTCGTTGGTCACGCCAGCGTTGATGGAAGTTTTCGGGGTTAGCGCATAAGACAGGGAGCCCTCGACGCCCGGCAGCGTTTCGTCGTCGCCGCCAGAAAACTTACGGGTCGTGACACCAACCGCGACGGAACCCTTCAGCTTTTCGGTGAACTCGCCGCGTGCACCGACATTGAAGAAGTGGTCGGTGGAATCTTTGCCCGACGAACCGGAAATTTCGTAACTCCGGTATTGGTAGCCGGCGCTCAGATCGATCTTCGGGGTCCACTTGTAATAGAAATTAACCGGAACCACGAGATCGTCGGAATCACCGTAGCCCTTGGGCTTGTAGTTGATGTGGTTGAATTTGACTGCGACACCGACAGAGGTGATCTGCGAAACCTCAATCTCGGCGCCAGTCTTCACAACGAACTCGTCGCGACGAACCAGATCCTTGGTGTCGGGAGAGTTTTGATTAAGCTCGTGAAACCCGGTGCTGAAATTGAGCTTCAGCTTGCCGTCATCGAACTTCGAGCCGAAGTCACCCGAGAAGAGATTCGTGTTGTACTTGCTGTTGTCCGAGTAGTTTGCGAAAGAATCCACCAAGGTCAGCGAGCCGGAGAACGCGGCATTCTTACCGAAGGTGATCTCAATGCCGGGATTGATGTCGAAGATCGTGTCGCTGATCTCATTCGTCTCAGAGAAAAGGATATTGTCATCGACCCGAATGCCCAAGGTGCCCGTGACAAAAAGCTCGGCGCCATCTCCGATCGCAAGAAACGGAGCAGCACTTGCGGCGGTGCCAAACGCGGCGGAGACAAGGGCGATACGAGCGAGGTTCTTCATTTGCATGGTAAGTTGATTTTTGAAGCAAGGCTTATTGAGAACGTTTTGGAAAGCAAAAAAACTGCCAACTGCCCCACGAGCATTTTGTAATCCAACTTGCCCGCAAGGTGCAGTTTCTTTTTGCAATTTATTAAGTTTCCTCATTTTGACCAAACTCGCAGAGAACGAAATCGAACGGAACTTTCAGCGCAAGCGTATTTTGCCGACCATTTGCGTCATCAAACCCGCCCCGGGCGGTTGAGCCACGCGATTCGTCGAAGGACACCAGCTCTCAGTCGCCGCCATCTCGCAAAGGCGGCCAACCTACGAGGCTCCATGTCCACCTCCGACCGCGAGGAAGCGGAGCTCCTCCAGCAAACGTCGGTTTTGTTCACCCGTGCCAACCGTCACACGTATCCACTCCGGCATGCAATAGGGTCGCATGGGGCGCACGATCAGGCCCCGTCGCATCAGCGATTCGAATACACCCGTGCCGTCGCCCACCCGGACCAACATGAAGTTGGCGACGCTTCGGACGGTCTCCAGCCCCAGCCCGGCACAGCCGTGCTCAAGCAAAGCCAGCCCGGCGCGGTTCTCCCGCGCGGTCTTTTCGGCAAAGGCATGATCGTCAAGAGCCGCGATCGCCGCCGCCTGGGCGATCGCGTTGACGTTGAAAGGCTGCCGCACACGGTTGAGAAGGCGGCAGAGTTCCTCGGCACCGTACCCGTAGCCCACGCGCAGCGCGGCCAGGCCATAGATCTTGGAAAAGGTGCGCAGGCAGACCACCTTGCGTCCCTCGGCGATCAGCGGACGCAGGTCCGGTGCGCGCTCCAAAAATTCCGCGTACGCCTCGTCGAACACCGCGATGACGTGATCGGGCAGACCGCGGGCAAACGCCAGCAGCTCGGCCTCGGAATTGGCGGTCCCTGTCGGGTTGTTCGGAGTGCAGACGTAGACCAGCTTGGTCCGCGGTGTGATCGCGGCGGCGATTCGCTCCAGGTCATGGCGGTAGTTTACCAGGGGCACCTCGACCGCCTTGGCGCCGAAGAGCAAAGTAACCAGTTTGTACACCACGAAGGCCGGCGCCCCCATCACCACCTCATCGCCCGGACCGACAAAGGCGTGGCCGAGCAGCTCGATGATCTCGTTGGAGCCGTTGCCGACCACAAACTGATCCGCGCCGAGGCCCCATTTCGCGGCCAGCTTGTTTCGCAACGCAAAGCACCCGCCGTCCGGATACAGTTCGCCGTGCTCGACCGCCCGTTTCGCGGCCGCCATCGCGAGCGGCGACGGGCCCCACGGATTTTCGTTCGAGGCGAGTTTGATGATGCTGGCCGGGTCGAGCCCGAGCTCGCGGGCGACATCCTCAATCGGCTTGCCCGGCTCATAGACCGGTTGCGTGCGCACCGACGGTTTGACCAGCGAATCAAAATTCATGCCCTCAACGAAAACGAATCATCCCCGCCCCGGAAGCATGAAATCGCCCGCACCCAGGCAGCAGAGGAGCGAGCCGGCAAGCACACCTGGGTTTCGCGCGCGGCGACCGGGGCGGACAAGGACGACAATCGGTCCCCTGCCCGCCCCCGCGGCCCAACGGGCCCGGGACCAAACCGGAGGTCAGAAACTCAGGCGCGCGCCGAACTGCAGGTTTTTTGACTCGTAGCCGCTGCGTCCGATCTGGCTCGTGTAGTTGACGGAGGTATTGACCGCAGGCCGCCACTGGACGGAAAGCCCGAGGCTGCCAATCATGCTGTCGGCACCGAGCTTGGGTCCGACGACCGAAAAGGCACTGCCCGCGACGCTCGCCGACTGCGCCTCAAGCTAAACATGGTCACCCAAGAAGTCGTGCCGGAGCCCGAAATAGCCCTGAGGCGTCACGATCACCCAGTCGCGCACCCGGTGGCGGTAGCGCACATTCACGCCGAACTGGGTGTGGAGCGCGTCGCTCGTCTGGGAGAGCAGGCGCAGCGGAGACTGCGAACCGGATTCCGTAAACTTGTCCAGCCCGGCCGACATGTACTGAACGGTCACATCCGCGCCGACATTCCACGGGCCCTTCTGCAGGTCGTAGCCGGCTCCGCCCAAGCCAGTCCACGAGAGGCCGTTGGCGCTGCCCTCCGCGACCCCGCCAAGCGCCACACGCTTGGTGTCAAAGGAACTTGAGGTGCCCCCGACCATGCCGAGCAAATGAAAGCCCCGCTTGAACCACACCGCGTACGCGTCGACGCCAAAGCTGCGGGTGTCGATCTTGCTGCCGTCACTCACATCGGCGGTCGACGTGGAGTAGGCGCCGGAGAGACCGAAGAAAAACTGCTCACGGACTTTACGGTCGAGACCAAACGTGAGGCCGCGGGTCTTCAGCTTGTAGCCGCGCCCCTGGGCATCGCCCTTGACCTCGACATCGTTGAGGGGGAACTCGAAATGGACGGACCAAGGCGTGTCCACGTAGGCGTCAAACAGCTCGGGCGAGGCCGCAAGGTCGCGCAACGCGGCCCGGTAAATCGCGGGATAGTCGGCCAGCAACTCGGCCGCGCGTTTCAGGAAACCGTCGCCCTGCAGGTCCATCACCGCGAAGGAGGCGCCAAACAGCGCGGTCAGGCCGTCCGGCGAAATCTGGCCGAAGGCGGCCGGCAACCCGGTCTTCAGGTTGGAGAGAAAATCGTAGTCCAGGTGGTCGACGAGCGAAACGTCGGCCGCCGCGGTGGAGGGCAGGATTGAATCCAGATAGCCGGCCACCGCGACCTGATTGCGCGTCTGGGCATACGGCACGAACGAGGTGTGGGCCCAGGTCAGGGACACGTCATTGGCGCCGTATCCCACTTGGGGGTCCAACAGCGGGCTGTAGGTGAAATTATGGGCGAACGACGAGAACCGACCCGACACGCCGCCACCCGCCGAAAGGAGGACGAGCTTGGTGTTGTGCACCGGCCGGTACGTCCCCGCCGCCGTGAGGCGCAAGGTGCCGTTGACCGTCGCGCGGCCCGCGATGCTCAGCTGGTCGAACTCGGTGGCCCCCGCGCCGGCGATCCCCAGCTCCAGCGTGGAGCCGGCGGACTGCACGTAGCTGCCCCCGATGGTGAGTTTGGTGCGAGCGGTCGCAGACAATGAGTCCGCCTTGAGGATACCGTTGCTCACCGTGACGTCGCCCCGCCCGAGGGAAGACGCGTTGAGGAGACGGAGCGTGCCGCCGCCATCGACGAACGTGCCGCCTGAATAGGTGTTGATGCCGGCGAAAGTCACGGTCCCCGCCCCGGAATGCCGCACGCTGCCGCTGCCGTCCATTACCCCGTCGACGGCGAGGCTGTCGCTGCGGTTGAAAATCAACGCACCATTGTTGGTGACGTTCCCGGCGCCGAGCGAGCCGTCGGTGCCGCCCGTGCCCACCTGCAGGGTGCCAGCGGCAATGACCGTGCCACCCGTGTACGTGTTGCTGCCGGTGAGCGTGAGCCTGCCGGACCCTGACTGCCGCAGACCGCCGGAGCCGCTGATCGGATTGGCCACCACGACGCTGTCGTTGCGGTTGAAGTTCAAGGTTCCGGCATTGGTCACGGCGCCGGCGCCGAGCGAACCGCTGGTACCGCCGTTGCCGAGCTGGAGCGTCCCACCGGCGACGGTGGTCGTGCCGGCATAAGAGTTATTGCCGGTGAGGACCACCGTGCCCGCGCCGCCGTGGGTCACACTGCCGCCGCCGCCGATGGCGCTCTCGACAAGCAGGGTGTCGCTGCGGTTGAAGACGAGGCGCGCGTCGTTGGTCGTGGCGCCAGTTCCCAGCGAGCCGGTGGTCCCGCCGTTGCCGACCTGCAGGGTGCCGGCCGAGACGATCGTTCCGCCCGAGTAACTGTTGGCGCCCGTCAGAACCACCGTGCCGGCCCCGAGCTGCTGGAGGCTGCCGGTGCCGCTGACGGGATTGGCGAAGAGCACAACGTCGTTGCGATTGAAGGCGAGCGAACCGTTGTCCACGACGCTCCCGGTACCGAGCGAACCCGCGCTGCCGCCATTGCCCACCTGCAGCGTCCCGCCCGTTATCGTAGTGGTGCCGGTGTAGGTATTGTTGCCCGAGAGCGCCACGGTGCCCGCGCCCGCCTGGGAGACGGCGCCGGTTCCACTGATGGCGTTGGCGACGAGAAAACTGTCGGTGCGATTGAAAACCAGCGTGCCGGAGTTGCTGACGGCGCCGGTGCCGAGCAGTCCGGTGGAGCCGCCGTTGCCGACCTGCAGCGCGCCGCTGGCAATGGTCGTCGTGCCGGCGTAAATGTTGTTGCCCGACAGGGTGAGCGTGCCGTTGCCCGCCTGTGTCAACGTGCCGGTACCGCCGATCTGCCCGGTCATCACCAGCGTGTCGCTGCGACTGAAGATGAGGGCGCCGTTGTTGTTGACGTTGCCGGCACCCAAGGCACCGCTGGTACCGCCAATGCCCACCTGCAGCGTGCCGCTGGCAATGGTCGTCGTGCCGGAAATCGCGTTGTTCCCCGTCAGAGTCAGCTTGCCGGCGCCCGCATGCGCCAGGTTGCCGTTGCCGCTGATCACGTTGCTGACCACAATGTCATCGCTGCGATTGAAACTCAGCGTCCCGTTGTCGCTGACATCGCCCGAGCCGAGCGAGCCAGAGGTGCCGCCGTTGCCGATTTGCAGCGTGCCACCAAGGATGGTCGTTCCGCCGCCGTAGGTGTTGTCCGCGGTGAGGATTACGATCCCGGCGCCACCCTGTCGCAGGGCGCCGGTGCCGCTGATTGCATTGGGCACCACCACGCTGTCGGAGCGATTGAAGGCCAGCGTCCCATTGTTGGTGACGCTTCCCGTGCCGAGCGAGCCGGTGATGCCGGCGTTGCCGACTTGCAGCGTGCCGTTGATGATCGTGGTGGGACCGGTGTAGGAGTTGGTGCCGGTGAGCGCAATCGTGCCGCTTCCGGCCTGCAAGAGCGTGCCGCTGCCACTGATGGCATTGGGCACGACGACACTGTCGCTTCGGTTGAAAACGAGCGAGCCCGAGTTGGAGACCGCACCGGTGCCAAGCGATCCGCTGGTACCGCCATTGCCGACAAACACGGCGCCAGCACCAATCACGGTGCCGCCGGCATAGACGTTGGCGCCGAGCAGGGTGAGGGTACCGGAGCCTGCCTGGGTGAGTCAACCGGCGCCGCCGATTTGCCCGCTGACCACGACATTGTCGCTGCGGTTGAACGCCAACAGGGCCCCGGCATTGACGAGGACATTGCCGCTGCCGATGGAACCGGTCGTACCGCCGTCGCCCACCGCCAGCGTGCCGGTGGAGACGACCGTGGTGCCGGTAAACGTGTTGTTCCCGGTCAGCGTCAGTTTGCCGGTGCCAAACTGGCCCAAGCTGCCGGTGCCGCTGATGACGTTGCCGATCACAATGTCATCGCTGCGGTTGAAGACCAGGCTGCCGCTGATGGCAACCGCACCGGCGCCCAGCGATCCGGTCGTACCGCCGTTACCCACCTGCAGGGTGCCCCCGGTGACGGTCGTGCCGCCGCTGTAGGTGTTGTCGGCGGTGAGGGTGGTCGTCCCCGTGCCCACCTGGCGCACCGCACCGGTGCCCGTGATCAGGTTCGCGACCACGGTGCTGTCGGTCCGACCAAACGCGAGGGTGCCCGCATTGGTGACGTTCCCTGCGCCCAGCGAACCTGTGGCGCCATTGTTGCCGACCAGGAGGCTGGAGGTGGCGCCGACGGTCGTGCCTCCCGTGTAGGTATTGTCGTTGGCGAAGGCCAGCGTGCCAGGCCCCGAGAGGATCAGGCCGCTGGAACCGGAGACGACGCCGTTCACCAGCATGCTGACGGACGACAGCTGGATAGTGGAATTCACCCCCGTCAGCCGCAACGAGCCAAACTTGGTATCAGAATAGGCGCCGCCGGACCCGACCGTCAGGCTGTTGAACGACAGGGTGCCCAGATTCACGTTGAGCCGGCCGCCCACGACGGCGACTTGCCCGCTGACGTTAAGCGTGCCCGAGTTAAAATCGCCGACCGTGACCGCCCCGGCTGCGATCCCCAGATTGCCGGCACTGGCGACGGCGGTGCCTTCGACGAGCGCGGTGGAGTTGCTGCCAACCACCACCGTGTCGGCCGATGTCGGCTGAGACGGAGACCAGTTGGTGGGGGAAAACCAAGTCTGCGTGCCACTCGTCGGCACCCACACCGAGGTGACCGCCACCATGGAGTTGGCCACTCCAAGCATCAACCCGGTAAACAGCGCCCGCTGCGACCGGCAGCGGCGATCCACAATACGATTTTCCGGTTGGTTCACAAGGTTCATGGGTTCGTCTAGGGAGGTGTGCGACGCACGCGGTCACGGAGCGCAAAACTGGCGATGCGATGATTCCGTTTAAACCACGTTGTGGGTTTGCAAGGGGGACTGCAAGTGGAGCTTTGCCCATCTTATGAAAGTCATGGGCCTGCCCTGCCTCGCTGCCCGCGGAGCAACCGACCGCTTCGCCGGGACCGGCGGCAGGCGTAGAGACCGCACCTTCTTTGCTCTGGCTGTTCGTGCCGGGCTTCTGTCAACTACCTCCCAGATTACTCCCTATGAATGATTCCCCGGAAGCGACCGCGTCGTCGCCTCGCCCGAGTTTTCGCACCACCGATCCCGACAACTCCGCCGGAATGCGCGGTCTCTACCTGTCTGCCATCGCGCTGCTGGTAATCTTCAGTCTGCCCCTCTATCGTCTGGTCCGCTTCGCACTCGGGAGCGATCTCTACTCCCATATCGTCCTCATTCCGGTGATCACCGGATACCTCGTTTGGCTGAAACGGTCGGAACTGGTCGACCGCTCCCCGCCACGACGAGCGCTCGCCTTCATTTCCATCGGGATCGGTGCCGCCATTCTGGCCCGGTTTGGCTTTGCGCTGTTGTACGGTCCGGCGATGGCGCGGGAAGATATCCTCGCGCAGACGACCTCCTCGTTCGTTTTTCTGTTTATCGGCATCTGCGCCTATCAGCTGGGTCGCAAGGCGCTCGGCGCGGTCGCATTTCCCCTGGGTTTCCTCTTTTTCATGGTTCCGTTCCCGACATTTGTGCTGAACGGCATCGAAACGTTCCTGCAATACGGTTCGGCCTCCGCCGCCGGGGTTTTCTTCGGCATCTCCGGCACTCCGGTCTACCGGCAGGATCTGGTCTTTCAGCTGCAGGGCATCCGGCTCCAAGTCGCACCCGAATGCAGCGGCATTCATTCCAGCCTGGCCCTCTTCATCACCAGCGTCCTGGGCGGCTATTTTTTCCTCCGTTCACCGGTGCACCGGACGATTTTGGCCCTCGCCGTCATCCCCCTCGCCTTGGTGAGGAATGGCTTTCGGGTGTTCGTACTCGGAGAGCTCTGTGTCCACATCGGACCGGAGATGATCGACTCGTACATCCATCACCACGGCGGACCGATCTTTTTTGCCCTTTCGTTGATCCCGTTTTCCATCCTGCTACTCCTCTTGATCAAGTCCGAACGTCGCAAAACCCGCAGTTCAGGCCCTTGATTCCAGACTCGTGGCGCAACGTCAGGCCGGCACCATTCGTCGTTCGGTCGTCAGTGACGGACTCTGCCGCGAAAATCGTGCCATCTTCCGGTTCAGCCTGTTCGAATCCCACTTCTCCTGCCTTGAAATGAGCCTCCCCCACCCTCGCGCCCGCGTGTCGCCCTCGCCCCTACGCTAAGGCCCGTCGCTTCCCCATGCCGTTTTCGCTCTCCGCCCTCATGCCCTACGCCAGCGCCCTGTGCTGCTGCGCACTGGCGGTGACCGCGATCCTCGTCGCGGGCCGCCTGCTGGACCGGTGGGCATTCGTCGCGGGGATGCTGGCGCTCGCGGTCGACGGGGCGCTCGCAGGCATGAGCATGGGCGGCGTGCCGCCGGACGTGGTGTCCCGCTGGCAGCAATGGCGGCTGCTCGCGGATTCGGCGATTCCCGGGGCGTGGCTGCTCTTCAGCCTCAGCTACTCCCGGGACCGCTCCGGGCGGAAGCAGACCTGGCTCAACATCCTGCTTTGCGCCGGTATCACCTTCGCCGCGATGGGGCTCGTCGCCTTTGGCTGGGAGTTCCTGTTCCTCTCTTCGCACCGGGCCAACGCCCGCGGCGACTGGCTTCTGCGGATCGGCTGGGAGGCTTCGGCCGTCCACGGCATCATGCTCGTGGTCGCCGTCGCCATCCTCATGAACCTGGAGCGCACCTACCGGGCGTCCGTCGGCACGATGCGCTGGCGCATCAAGTTCATGCTCCTGGGCGTCGGCGTCATCTTCGTCGCCCGGCTGTACACGAGCAGCCAGGCGGTCGTGTTGCGCGGGATCGACCTCTCGCTGGAGTCGATCAACGCCGCCGCCACCCTGCTGGGCTGCCTGCTCATCGCGCGGTCGTTCACCCGCGCGGGAAACCTCGACATCAAGGTCTACCCTTCCCAGTCGGTGCTCCAGGGCTCGCTGACGGCCGTCCTGGCCGGACTCTATCTGCTGATCGTCGGTGTGCTGGGGAAAGTCATCGCGATGATCGGCGGGGGCGACACGAGTTTTGCGCTGAAGACCTTCATGATCCTCGTCGCGCTCGTGCTGCTGACGCTAATCCTCCAGTCGGACCGCGTGCGCGTGATCATCCGCGGGATCGTCAGCCGGCATTTCAGCCGGCCGCTTTACGACTACCAGGAGGTGTGGCGGAAATTCACCGACGGCACCGCCAAGCGCATGGAGCAAACCGACCTGTGCCGGGCGCTCGCGCGGCTGGTGGCGGATGTTTTCCAGGCCCTCTCGGTCACGGTCTGGATCGTCGACGAGGCCGGCGGCCTCGTCACGCTGGGCGCATCGACCTCTCTGACCGAGGGTCACGGGCGCGCCCCCGAGCTCAAGAAGGCCGACATGCTGGAGGTGATCCGGTTTCTCCAGTCGCACCCGGAGCCCACCGAGTTCGAGTCCGTGCCCGACAACTGGGCGGTGATTCTGCGCCAGTGGCAGCCGGTGGAATTCCCCCGCGGTGGCAACCGCGTCTGCATCCCGATCGCGAGCCGGGGCGAACTCCTGGGGCTCATCACCGTGGGCGACCGCGTGGGCGGGCTCGCCTTTTCCGTGCAGGACTTCGACATGCTGAAGTGCGTCTCCGAACACGCCGCGGCGAATCTTCTGAACGCGCAGCTCTCCCAAAAACTTTTGCAGACCAAGGAGCTCGAGTCGTTCCAGAAGATGGCGGCGTTCTTTGTTCACGACCTCAAGAACACGGCCTCGACCCTGAACCTGATGCTGAAGAACCTCCCGGTGCATTTCGACGACCCGGCGTTTCGCGCCGATGCGCTGCGGGGCATCGCCAAGACCGTGGCCCGGATGAACGACCTCACCGGCCGGCTCAACACCCTCCGCCACGAACTGAAGCCGAACCTCGTCAGCGCGGACCTGAACGCCCTCGTCACCCGCGTGGCGGGGACCGTGCATCTGGGGGAGAAGGTCACGACCACCCTGGAGCTGACGCCGCAGCCCGATTTCAAATTCGACCGCGACCAGATCGAGAAGGTCGTGGTGAATCTCCTCCTGAACGCGGGCGAGGC